>CAMWWF010000021.1 GCA_947177885.1 uncultured Lachnospiraceae bacterium | reverse complement strand
GTATAAGTCCTCCGGAGCATCGCCTGTATTTTGGCTGACAGCACTTCCGGTTCAAAGGGCTTCGTCACAAAATCATCACCGCCCATGTTCACCGCCATCACGATATTCATGTTATCCGATGCCGAGGACACAAAGATCACGGGCACCTGGGATATCTGCCGGATCTGCGCGCACCAGTAATGTCCGTTGTAAAAAGGAAGACCGATATCCAGTAACACAAGATGCGGCTTATACTCCGCAAATTCTGTCAAAACCTCTCGAAAATCCTGTGCACATGCCACATCATAGCCCCATCGGGCAAGATAATTGCTCACTTCGCCCGCAATGACGGCATCATCCTCCACTATAAATATTCTATATTGTCTCATAGCCTGTCCTGTCGCTCCTCATTTTCTTTCTCATTTTGCAACTGTCCAGAACCGGGCAAACTCATTTTTATTTTGAAATCATTTCCCGTCAGGGCATTCAGTCATGCCTGTCCTCACTATCAAAGGTCTCACAGAATCTGGCTGCAAAGGCCGGTTCCTCTCCGCCTGCATAGAGATGGGAGATATCTCCGAAACTGCTTACACGGAAAACTGCCTTTCCCTCCCTGCGCTCCTCCGTGTAAACGGTAGTCACAGAGGAAGGAGCCGCACACATATGATGCCACAGGATCATCGGTGACACATTCATCAGATGACTCAGAAGCACGCATTCCACCCCGAAATGGCAGAAAAATGCCAGAACATCCCGGTTGCCCTTTTTGGTCCGATAATAAGCTCCTTCGCGAAGATATCCATGTTCCGCCAGTATCTGATCCAGGCCCTGTATCACCCTGTGATACATTTCCCCCACATGCCCTTCTCTCATGATCTCCGTGGAAGCCCATCTGTCCCTGTCAAAATATGCAGGCTCCGCCGTCCAGTCTTCCGGCAGCCAGTCCCATGATATTTTCCTCCGGGGTACCGCGTCAGGCCGTTTGATCCGCGGCGGAAATTCCCGCAGCCAGTCACATTCCACTGCCGTCCGCCCCATCTTTTCCAAAGTCAGGGACGCCGTGTCTCTGGCTCTTCCCAGAGGTGACACATAAAAGTCCGTAATTTCTGTTTTTCCCATTCTTTCTGCCAGCAGAGCAGCTTCCCGCCACCCTTTCTCTGTGAGGGAGTCCTTCTCATAATCAGGATCCCCGTGCCGTATGATCAAAAGCTTCATTTGTTCCTTTAACCGTCCTTTCTGTCCGATTGCCTTATCCCTCTTCCGCCAAAACTGTGCCCACCGCTCTATCCGAATACCACATCCAGTACCATCATCAGCACAAACCCTACTGCGGCGCCGATGGTTCCGATATTGGAATGTTCTCCCGACTGGGATTCAGGGATCAGCTCATCCACCACCACATAGATCATGGCTCCCGCCGCGAATGCCAGCAGGTAAGGCAGAATCCGCACCACCTTCTCCGCCAGCAATAAGGTGACCAAAGCACCTATAGGTTCCACGACTCCCGATAGCACACCGTACAGGAAGGATTTCCCGCGGGATGCGCCCACACTTCGAAGAGGCATGGAAATAATAGCTCCTTCCGGAAAATTCTGTATGGCGATACCCACTGCCAGTGCAAAGGCTCCTGCCATGGTAATTCCTGCATTTCCCAGCATCGCGCCTGCCACAGTAACGCCCACCGCCATCCCCTCCGGCAGATTATGCAGCGTAACCGCCAGAACCAGCATGGTAGTCTTCTGAAAATCAGATCTTACTCCCTCCGGTTTCTCGCTGTCCATATGCAGATGAGGCACCAGACTGTCCAGCAGAAGCAAAAAAAACACCCCAAGCAAAAAGCCTGCTGCCGCAGGAAACCATATGCTGCCTCCCTGCTCCTGCGCCATATCGATGGCCGGAAGCAGAAGAGACCAGACGGAAGCCGCGATCATTACGCCTGCCGCAAAACCCAGAAGCAGCTTTTCCAGCTTCCGGTTCATTTCCCTTTTCATAAAAAGTACCATCGCCGCTCCCATTGAAGTACCCAGAAAAGGAATCAATAATATCAGATATACATTCATCACACCAGATCACCCGCCTAACTGTCATACTATCTGATAGTATGTGAAACCCTTTGTTCAAAATGCAGAAATCTGATGATTTTTTCATTATTTCACTCTTTCAATTTCCAAGCGCATCCCGGCACTTCGGCAGACCGCCGCAGACAATAATACAGCCTGTGCTCCCGGCAGGTCATTCCTCCCACAGGGGAAAGTATCACCCTTGCCACAGAACACAGGCTTTCCGTACCGTCTCTTCCGTCAGACCGGCAAAACAGGCATACATGACTTCCACCCATATTTTGCCTGATTTTGGCCGCTTAGTCAACCAAAAATCATACGCTTTTCAACATTTATTCTATCACCTGTCTCTTACTTTCAGGCAGCGGATGGCGTTCAACACCGCCAGCACCATAACTCCCACATCCGCAAAGATCGCCAGCCACATGCCCGCATATCCCAGAGCGCCCAGGATCAGGCAGATCGCCTTGACCGCCAGGGCAAATACAATATTCTCATAGACAATGCGCAGACACTTCCTTGAGATCCGCATCGCCAGAGCGATCTTCTCCGGATCATCATCCATCAGCACTATATCCGCCGCCTCGATGGCCGCGTCGGAACCGAGGGCTCCCATAGCGATGCCGATGTCCGCTCTGGAAAGCACAGGGGCATCATTGATACCGTCACCCACAAAGGCAAGAACATCCCTGGGCGCTTTCTTTGCGATCAGCTCTTCCACCGCCTCCACCTTATCGGCAGGAAGCAGTTCACTCCTTACCTCATCCAGACCAAGCAATTCCGCCACATGATCGGCCACCGCTTTACTGTCGCCGGTAAGCATCACCGTCTTTTTCACTCCCGCCGCCTTGAGACCTGCTATGGCATTCCCGGACTGTTCCTTTATCACATCGGAAATAAGGATATAACCGGCATAAACTCCGTCAACCGCAAGATGGATCACCGTGCCGATTCCTGTATTTTCCGGACAGGAAAGCCCGAGTTTCCTCATAAGTCTGGCATTTCCCGCTGCCACCGCCACGCCCTCCACCGACGCCCTCACTCCGTGACCGCCGATCTCTTCCACATCCGTCACTTTCGTCTTGTCGATCTCCTGCCCATAGGCTTCCTTCAGGCTCTTACTGATGGGATGAGTAGAATAGCTCTCCGCGTAAGCCGCATACTTCAACAACCTTGCTTCAGCCCCCTCGCGGGCTGCTCCCGAGGCCTCCTCCGCACTCCCGGCTGCGGCATCATTGACACTCGCAGTGCCGTCCTCCGCTCTGTCAGCAACCACCTCTTTCCCGATATCACAGACCGCCTCAAACTCCTTCGAAGGGCAGATCCCGGTCACTTCAAAAACACCTCTGGTCAATGTGCCGGTCTTGTCAAATACCACATATCTGGTCTGTGCCAAAGCCTCCAGATAATTGGATCCTTTCACCAGGATCCCACAGCCGGATGCTCCGCCGATTCCCCCAAAGAAACTCAGGGGAATTGAAATCACCAGTGCGCAGGGACAGCTGATGACCAAAAAGGTCAGCGCACGGATCACCCATACTTCCCAGTGTGCGGGATTTCCCGTCAAAAGATTGATCATGCTGGGGATGATCGCCAGTGCCAGAGCACTGTAACACACCGCAGGGGTATAATATTTGGCAAATTTGGTAATAAAATTCTCTGTCTTTGCCTTCTTCATGCTGGAATTTTCCACCAGATCCAGAATCTTGGATACGGTGGACTCCCCGAACTCCCTGGAAGTGCGTATCTTTAACAGACCCGTGATATTGACACAGCCGCTGATCACTTCTTCCCCTTCCCTGATCTCACGGGGAACACTTTCGCCGGTCAGGGCGCTGGTATTCAAGGTGGAATTTCCCTCTTCCACCACACCGTCCAGCGGAATCTTCTCACCGGGACGCACCACGATAACCGTTCCTATCTCCACATCATCAGGATCCACCTGTTCCAGCCCGCCGTTTTCCGTCTCAATATTGGCAAAGTCGGGCCTGATATCCATCAGAGCCGTAATATTTTTACGGCTTTTTCCCACGGCCACCGCCTGAAACAGTTCGCCGATCTGATAGAACAGCATGACAGCCACCCCTTCAGCGAATTCGCCCTCCAGCCCCCGGGCTACCTGATAGAGGCCAAGCAGCATGGCGCCCACGGTTGCCACCGCCATGAGAAAGTTTTCATCAAATATTTCCCCGTGAATGACTCCCAATACCGCCTTGCGCAGCATATCGTAGCCGATCACAAGATAGGGGATCAGGTAGAGCGCAAATCTTGCATAGCCCTGTATCGGTATGAAATGCAGTACGCCCATGAGACAGGCTGCCACAATGATCCGGTACAGAACCTTTTTTTGTTTTTTCGTCATATGGATTCCTCCAGTTCCATCTTCCAATCGGATCAGATACAGAACGGTTCGAATACAACCTGTACAGGCGGACATTTGATCAAACCGCATTTTCCGACAGTTCCTGATCCTGTATACCGGCAGATATGCCTTTCAGACATTAAGGTGACAGTTTAGTCCAGAAAGATCTCGCAGTCATCCTCCACCTTTTTGCACGCCTTTCGCACTGCCTGCATTACGGCCCCGTCATCAGCCCCTTCCGCAAATTCCACTTTCATCTTCTGGGTCATAAAGCTGACAGAGGCATCCTGTACCCCTTCCACTTTCCTGGCCGCCTCTTCCATCTTCAGAGCACAATTTGCACAATCCACTTCAATCTTATAAGTTTTTTTCATTGCCTTTTCCTCCGCTCATTTTTTCATTGAATATTTGAACCACTGTTCATATGTTTATATTACCATATATTTTGCTGTTGTCAAGCGCTTTTTGATTCTTTCCACTTTTTAAACAAAAACCCCTAGTCGATCTGACAGATTTTCGGCTAAAACTGATTTTTAAATCGTTTTTTCCTGTTGACATTTCCGTATTTATAGTGTACTCTGTTTTCATTAAGAGTAATCCAACAAATCGTGCAATCAACACATTCCGGCATATCTGCCACTTACTCTCAGTACAACAATACAGTGGCGGAGATGCATCGTTTCTCTCTGCGCCGCTGCAAAGGAGGCCGCGTATGGGAAAAACCGGAAGCTCTTGCAATACTTTTAGGCATGCCGCAAATATGGGAAAGAAGAATGGAATACAGAAATCAGGACAAGTAGGATTACAATATGTGTTATGCAGTCCAAAAATGGCATGAACAGGACATCGCCTTGGGGAGAGACTAGGGGATTGCTTTGGGGAGAGACGAAGGTTCCCTTGATAAAACGAAGCAGATCGTGACAAACATGTTGAAAAGAGGATTTTCGGACGAGGATATCGCCTCTATGGCAGAGTGCGATCAGGTCATGATAGATGAGATGCGGGCGGCTCTGCTTTCATTTTAATTGTCAGTCTGCACAGGGACATTCTCGCACCGTCTGCCCGCAGTTCATATTCAACTCTGATCCGAATACTGTCCTCTTCTTCCACGCACAGTATCCGGGAAGTAACCGTCTCCATCCGCAACATTCCATAGGGCGTGGCATAATCCGTAACATGGCATTTTCCCGTCTCAAAGACCATGCGGCTGTTCACAGCTCCCTTTCTGTTCAGTTCCAGCAGATTTCCTTTCAGCTTTATACTGTTCTTAATGCTTCCACCGAAATCCTCCGCCGTCTCCTCGTAGAAAATATAATGGCTTCCATTTCGAAAATAGTATTCTCCGCACGCGGCCGTTTCCGTACTTCCCGATCCTCCCTCATCATCCCACTGTATTCCTTTGACTGTTATCCTTATATCCTTTGTCACCTTAATCCTCCATACGGCCTAATCATTACTCCCGGCAGGCGGAAAACCCGCCTGAAAAAATACCCTTTGTGTTCTGCCGCGCAATATCGCAATTCAAAGAACGCCGTCCCGGTTCTGCCGGCCGGATCTTCAATACTCCTCAATATGGATCGTCTTTGCCGACAGGATGCCATACTTGATGATGGAATTTGCAAAACGCACGAACTTCTCCGCCTTGTCGCTGACATAAAATTTATACCGATTACTGCCCAGCCCCGGCTCCTCGTCATTTAACAGCCCCATATCCCCGAGCATTTCCTTTAACTCCCTCGCCGTCTCATAGGCAGGATTCACCAAAGCCACCTTTTCACCTGCGATCCGGCCAAGAGTGGAGCGTATCAGAGGATAGTGGGTACAGCCCAATATCAGTGTATCAATATCAATGTCGATCAGTTCCGTCAGATACCGTCTGGCAATTTCGTCCGTCACAGGATCTTCCCAAAGCCCTTCCTCTATCAGGGGACAGAACAGCGGACAGGCCTTGCCATAGATCGTTACATCCGGATTCAATTCTTCTATGTATTTATTGTACATTCCGCTGCCGATGGTAGCTTCCGTGGCAATGACACCGATCCTGCCGTTTCCGGTGGCTTCCATGGCTGCCCTGGCTCCGGGCTTCAGCACGCCGATAATGGGGATATCAATATCGTGCTCCAACTTATCCAACGCGTAGGCGCTGGCCGTATTACAGGCCACCACAATGGTCTTCACCTGAAAGGTGCGCAGGAAACGCACGATCTGTTCCGAAAAACGGGTCACCGTTTCCTTTGATTTGCTGCCATAGGGAACTCTCGCCGTGTCCCCGAAATAAATGATCTTCTCATTGGGTATCTGGCGCATGATCTCTCTTGCCACCGTAAGCCCGCCCACACCGGAGTCAAAGACACCGATTGGCGCATCCTTACGGAGCAGCGCCGTTTTGATCTGACTCATCCAAAGCCTCCATAAATTTATTCCATTCTATAAGCAATTTGCTGCGAAAACGGATTTCATTCCTGTCTGCTTTCAAAAGATTCCAGTAAATATCCTGATCTGCGGAAAGACTCTGTTCCTCCTGTATATGCTGTCCGCCCGATTCACTGTCGCCGCAAATCCTGTACGTGTCTGCGGTCAGAACCAGTTCCGGATAAAGAACTCCCCACCATCCCAAAACCGCACAGACACACACAATTATCCTGATCCCCGCCCGAATTCCTTTCATGCCAACCTCCATTTGGGCTGCCGAAATCACTTTATGCCTTACCGCATGAGAATAAACAACAGAAAAACACTCTCAAATACCGATATGGACAGGATTCCGGAAGACCGTTTTTTATAAATGGAAGTATTGACATTATTTGCAGAAATAAACCATATGATTATAATTTCTGCCGATCCAGACGGATCTGGCGGATAATGGATCTCTCCTGATTATCTATATGCGTTTTTGCCGCCTGGGATGCCGTCTCCTTATCCTTTTGTACAATACTCTGATAAATGATCCTGTGTTCCTCCACCAGCCTCGCATGCTGGCTGCTATCCTTTATATATTCAAATCGATAACGGTACATCTGTTCCGACAGATTATTTACCAGCTGGATCAGCCTCCGGTTCCCGGTGGCACGGACAATAATATCGTGCAGCGCCACATCCGCCTGTGCGATCTTCTTCACATCTTTCGTCTTCACCGCAGCTTCAAAACCGTCGCAGGCCTCCTTCAGCTGTTCCAGCTCCTCCGGTGTGATCCGGTCACAGGCAAGCTCCACACAGAGGGCATCCATGGCCCGACGTACCTCCAGCACATCATTCATGCTCTTTTCCGTGATCTGTGCCACCTCCGCTCCGCGTCTGGGTATCATAGTGACCAGTCCCTCCAGCTCCAGCTTGCGGATAGCCTCGCGGATAGGTGTTCTGCTGACACCGAGCTTATTGGCAAGATGAATCTCCATAAGACGCTCGCCGGGTTTCAGCTCACCTGTCAGGATCGCCTGACGCAGTGTATTGAACACCACGTCTCTGAGAGGCAGAAACTCATTCATGTTTACCTGTAAATTGTCCTGCATGCTTCCTCGCTTTCTCAACCAAAGAACTGTTCAGAAAGTTATTTCTTAACAGTTCCTAACAAAAAGTGGTAACAAAGATCTGCTTCGCCAGCTGTTCCTGTTCCAGCCGGTCCAATGCCATCTGGGCTGCCCGCCTTTCCAGAAAAATACCGAACACCGTAGGCCCGCTGCCGCTCATCAGACTGTTCACCGCCCCCAGTTCCTTCATCCGCTGTTTGAGCTCCTGTATCACCGGATATGCCGGTATTGTCACCGTCTCCAGCACATTTCCCATACGGTCCAGAATGCCCTGCAGGCTTCCCATACCGATAGCCTCCACCATGCCGTCAATGTCCGGATGCGTCTCTATCCCTTCCAGATCCAGATGTTCATATACGTATTTCGTAGAAACATTGATATCGGGCTTTGCCACCAGCACATAGCACTCCGGCGCCGGCTCCAGAGGTGTCAGCTTTTCCCCGATGCCTTCTGCAAGCGCTGTTCCGCCTATGACACAGTACGGTACATCCGCTCCGATATCCACCCCCATGTTCATCAGCTCCAACAGACCGATATCCAGTCCGAACATGCGGCTTATCCCCTTCATTGTCGCCGCGGCATCCGTACTTCCGCCTGCCATTCCCGCCGCTACGGGAATATTTTTTTGCAGATGAATACGAATGCCTTCCCGGATGTGATATTTTTCCTTCATCAGCTTTGCCGCCTTATATATGAGATTACTTTCATCCGTGGGCAGCTCCGCCGAATCGGTTGTGATCTCAATTCCGCTCTCCGCCCTCTCAAAGGTCAGTTCATCATAGATTCCCACTGTCTGCATCACCATCTTTACCTCATGGTAACCGTTCGGCAGCCTGCCGACCACATCCAGCCCGAGATTGATCTTACCATACGCTTTCATCTGAAATTTCATTCCAACCTCCCTGTTGCAGCTTCAAAATTTGATTTCGCTTGTATGACAATGTATTTTGTATACATGGATTGTATTTTATTATAATTAATTTTACAATTATTGTCAATCAACCCTAAAGTTTTCCCTAAATTATCCGATACAAATAATACAATCACGGATGATGCGCCCAGAAATGGGTAGAACGCGGCGACGCTCGCCAGAAAAGAGGTATATTATGAGTGTAAACGGAGTTACACAGACACAGGCGAATGCCTACACTTATGCTTCTTCTGCCAACGCAGAGAACACCAAGACCACATCTGCAAAAGAAAACACTTCTACAGATACCGGTGTTGTATACGAGCCTTCAAAGGAGACCACAACGTCTTCCGTCAAGAAGACCTATAAGCCCGATACCAATCTGATCAACAAGTTAAAGGCTGATGCGGAGGCCCGCACATCACAGCTCCGCTCTCTGGTTGAGAAGATGATTTCCGGTCAGACCAATGCTTATGGCCAGGCCAACGACATCTGGTCCTTCCTGAGCAAGGGTGATTACACCGTGGATCCCGCTACCAAACTGCAGGCTCAGAAGGATATTGCAGAGGACGGCTATTGGGGTGTAAACCAGACTTCCGACAGGATCATCAGTTTCGCAACCGCTTTGACCGGCGGAGATCCCGATAAGATCGAGGAGATGAGAGCCGCTTTCCAGAAGGGTTATAAGCAGGCTGAGGCGAAATGGGGAGGTCAGCTTCCCGACATTTCACAGAGAACTTACGATGCTGTTTTGGAGAAGTTCGACAAGCTGGCTGCTGAGGCAGGTATCACTGAATAAGAAGCTGTTACAGGGAGATATATCCCGACAAAATCTGAGTTATCAGTACATTTTAAGGCGCTGTCCTGTGGACGGCGCCTTTTCTTATCCAAATTCCCTGTCTGTCCCGATCCCGGCAGCATGGCAAAGATGCCCCGCCAGCCCTGGCCGGCTTAAAACACGGCATCCGGCACAATGCCCTGCGAAAGATCAATCTATAAATTTCTCCGTCATGCTCCCTTTACGATCAGAAGCTTCTGGCCGGGTCTTATATCATCACTTTCCAGCTCATTCATCACCCGAAGGTTATCCACCGGCACATAATATTGCTTGCCGATATTCCACAGATTGTCTCCTTCTTTCACCATATAGACCACCATTCCGGGCAGATTACTCATGCGGTTCATATCCAGATCGGAAACGGTGATTTCGCTGATCAGATTCATGGGCATACTCTTAAATACCGTCGTCGCAAAGCTCAAAACCGCTTTTACATCCATCTCCTCTCCGTCCAGCATTGTCACCTGAAGCTGTTCCACCTCGGCGTGGATCTTTCCCATGTCCTCCGGTGCGATGTCGGGCACTTCCAAGGTATAACTGTAAGGTATCTGTGCCTGTGTGCAGCCATAGGGGGATTCGTCTTCTCCGGTAATATACATTACTTTGATGGACAGGGCGCCCTTCAGTAGGATACCGTTCTCCACTGTTTCCTGTTGTTCCAGGATCGCTGTCCCTTCGCTGTGGAGAAGCTGCAGAACCGTGCCTCCCGACACATGGACATGCTCTGTCACTTTCGTCTTTCCCGTCACCTTGGAGAGAAGTCTGCGGAGACTGGTCTGATGAGTCACTGTGCCGATTTCCTTTGAGACACCATAAATGTCCGAAATGATCTCAAGCTTTTCTTCCTCGTAGATCCGGATCGTAATATCCATAACAAGCTCCAGGCCAATGCTGCGCTCCTCCCCGTCAAAATCCGGACGAACGGAAAGCTCCTGCTGCCCCAGGCGGTAACGGATATCCGGCAGCATCCCTTCCTTGCATCCATGGCATTCCAGCACACCACTGAAGGGAAGAGTCGTCTCAAAGGAGCGGATGGGATGGTCCTCTCCCTCTCCCTCATATAATATGAACAGACGCACATCTCCCGAAACAGTCAGCTTTTCCTCCATCACTTTAAATTCCACATCCGTCAGGGTGATATTATTCCATAAGATCTGGAAAATATTGGGATAGTTGGAGGGCAGCATCACCTCGTCCTTCAGTCGGAAAATATCGTTTTTGCAGATTGCGATCTGAGCGATCTCCAGAGGCATCCTGCGGTACTCCACGGTCTCATCCCCATGAACCGCAATGGGAGCCTCCTCATCATACAGCTCCTCCACCTTTGCCGTCAGAGTCACCAGGGACTGAACATTCAGCTTTCGCGAATTGATCATGTTCACTGTCAGATCTTCCACATCACAATCCAGCGTTACCGTGTCGGAAGGTACCGCTCCCTGCAAATGTATCTTTTCCTCCAGCGGCAGACTTCCTTCCAGCACCACCAGACTGCTCCCCTCCTCCGAGGTGTGGTAAAGGATGACGTATGCCAGATGCCCCCTCACCGTTACCGCATCCGTTCCGGGCTTGATCTCCTCAATGATGATTTCACCCTTCTCCAGATTCAGGGCGGTGATGTCAGGCTTGTTTTCTGAGACATTTACATCATCCTCCAGAGTGATCTGAGTGACCGCTTCCGCTCTGATGCGATCCATATGTATATTTCTTTTTAACAGTTCCACTAAAAATACCTCCATATATATACTGGTATAAGTATATATATGAAGGCATTCCGCTTTATATGACCGCCTGTTTTCCACTTTCCGGAAAACACGCTCTGGGAACTGTCACAAAATAACTTACCGATAGTTCGCAGGATCTTTCTTCGACGGTGCCATTTGACAATCAGGCGCATAGCGGGCTATGTAACTGATTGTCAAGCGGTGCCGGCGGAAACCGCGCAGTCAAAACCGCATCGGTTTTGCAAGACAGCTGTGAACCAAACCCGCAAGGTGGTGTGCCGCCTTGCAGGTTTACTGTGACATTCTTCTCACGCGCTGACCGCCCCGATCAGGTCGGTGAGCTTTTCCACACGATACCGCTCCATGTACTCTTCAATCCCGCGCACTACTTCCACCGTGGTATAAGGATTCACAAAATTCATGGCGCCGATGCTGACCGCGCTGGCCCCCGCCAGGATGAACTCAATGGCGTCTTCCGCGGAGGCAATCCCTCCCATGCCGATGATGGGGATCTTTACCGCCTGAGCCGTCTGGTATACCATGCGCACTGCCACAGGCTTGATGGCAGGACCGCTCATCCCCCCCGTCTTGTTGGCAAGAGCAAATTTTCTTCTGTGAATGTCAATCTTCATACCTGTGATAGTGTTGATCAGGGACAGCGCATCCGCTCCCGCCGCCTCCGCAGCTCTGGCCATCTCTGTAATATCAGTGACATTGGGGCTGAGCTTCATGATGACGGGCTGTCTGGCATGCTTCTTGATCTCCTGTGTGATGTGGAACAGCGCATCCGCTTTCTGCCCAAAGGCAATGGCTCCCTCCTTTACATTGGGGCAGGACACATTGATCTCCAGCATATCCACTGCCGGTTCCTCCCCCAGACGCTCCACTACCTCCACGTAATCTTCCACCGTCTTGCCGCAGACGTTGACTATGATCCCTGTGTCATATTTCTTCAGAAAAGGAATGTCTCTCTCCATCAGCACGTCAATACCGGGATTCTGCAGACCGATGGCATTCAGCATCCCTCCATAGACTTCCGCTACTCTGGGGGTAGGATTTCCCGGCCAGGGCACATTCGCCACCCCTTTTGTGACCACCGCGCCCAGCTGATTCAAGTCGACAAATTCCGCGTATTCCATTCCGGAGCCGAAGGTTCCCGAAGCAGTCATGACGGGATTCTTAAAGGTGACACCGGCGATCGTTGTCTGTGTATTCATAGGTTGATCTTCTCCTTTTTTCCTTACTCCGGACAGTTATCATATTTCCACTTCATCCGCCTCAAAAACCGGTCCGTCCGTGCAGATCCGGGCATTGTTCACATGGGAATGATGATCCGCATCTTTTGTTTTGACCACACAGCCGAGGCAGGCTCCCACGCCGCAGGCCATATGCTCCTCCAGAGAGATATATGCCCTGATATGATGCTCCGCCGCGTAGGCCTTGATGGCCCGGAGCATGGGCATGGGCCCGCAGGCATAGATCAGATCCGCCTCCAGCCCGTTATCCTCTATGGCATTCATCACATTTCCCTTCGTTCCCACACTTCCGTCTTCCGTGGCAATATAGACCTTTCCGTATTTCTCAAGATCGTCTTTCAGGAAGGTACTGCAGTCCCGGTATCCCACCACGATCTGCCTGTCTGCCTTCATCTCCTTTGCGAGCTGCAGAACAGGAGGCACGCCGATACCGCCTCCCATAAGGAATACTTTTTTCCCCTCGGCTTCCTCCAGGGGAAAGCCGTTTCCGAGAGTACCCATGATATCAATGGAATCCCCCTCCTGATATTTCGAAAATTCTCCCGTACCCTGACCTGCCACACGATAGACAATACGGAGCGCCCTTCTGTCCTCTCTCACTTCGCATATGCTGATAGGCCGGGGAAGCAGAGTGCTTTTGTCCCTGGGATAAATGCATAAAAACTGCCCCGGCTTAGCCTGTTCTGCCAGATCCGTCCCGATCCACATATCATAAATCTGCGGCGCAAGTTCCTTCTGTGCCAGAACTGTTGCCGTCTGCTTCTGTTTCATAGTAAACCTCCGTTTCTCAGGGATTGCGTATAACTGACTTTATCTGTACCTTGCTCACGGTAATGACTCTGCTGTTCATCCGCTGCCGCCGAAAAGTCTGCGGGACTGCCGCATCAGTCATGCCAGACAGTCTTACCGCCACAGATCGTTCTGACCACCCTGCCCTTTAAGTTCCAGCCGGTGAAAGGGGTGTTGGACGCCTTGGACGCGTACTTTTCCGGAACCCACTCTGCGGCGGTGTCGATCAGGACCACATCCGCGGGACCGCCCTCCTCCAGATACCCCGCATTCAGATGATACATGGAGGCGGGATTGGTGCTCATGAGCCGGAGCAGCTGTCTCATGGTGAGATATCCCCCATCTACCAGCTGTGTGATGCCCAGCGCCAGTGACGTCTCCAGACCGATGATCCCGCTGGGGGCCCCGGTGATGGGCTTTGCCTTTTCCTCCGCGGTGTGAGGCGCGTGATCTGTGGCTATTATGTCAATGGTACCGTCCGCCAGTCCCCGGATGATCTCCTGCCTGTCCTCCTCCTCCCGCAGAGGAGGATTCATCTTCGCCAACGTTCCATATCGGATCACCGCCTCCTCCGTCAGGGTAAAGTGATGGGGCGTCGCCTCCGCATGAATGTTGGAGCCCCTCTTCTTTGCCTGACGGACCAGTTCGACGCCTTCCTTTGTGCTGATATGCTGAATGTTGATGCATGCACCCGTCTCCAGCGCCAGCTCCAGATCTCTTGCGATCAGATCGATTTCCGCTTCCCTGGGGGAACCGCCGATACCGAAATACTCACTTGCCCTGCCGCGGTTAATGCCGTTATTGTCGATGAATTCCGGATTTTCCTCGTGAAAGCTCACAGGCATGTCCAGCTCCGCAGCCGTCTTCATGGCGCTGCGTACAATTTCCGCATCCAACAGAGGAATACCGTCATCCGTAAAGCCTGCGGCTCCCGCCTCCGCCAGCTCCTTCATAGGCGTCAGTTCCCGCCCTTTCATTCCCATGGTCACATTGGCACAGGACAGCACACGGATTCCCGTTTCCCTTCCTCTGTCCAATACCTGACGCAGTACCTCTGTGGTGTCCACCGCGGGGTTCGTATTAGCCATCATGACCACCGTTGTAAACCCGCCCTTTGCCGCCGCGGCAGCCCCGGTGGTAATATCCTCCTTTTGGGTAAAGCCGGGCTCCCTGAAATGAACATGGACATCCACCAGTCCCGGTGCCACCAGAAGCCCCTCCGCATCGATCACCTGGCACCGGGGGACCGGACAGGTCAGCTGCCTGCCGATCTTCGCAATGTTATCCCCGTCAATCAGGACATCATAATTTCCCTCCCTGCCGGACTTTGGGTCGATCATATATCCGTTCCGTATCAGCAGCATAGACGCCTCCTTACAGCTTTTTGTGCTTCTTTCCGCGGACTCCCGAACTCTCCTCTGCATCTGCCTTTGCGGCAGGAATTCCGGAAGTCTGTTTCTCAAAAAAGGAATGCGGCGTTACTGTCGCATTCCTTGAAAAAATTCCACCTGTGCATCCGCATTTTGCTCATTTGGAAGCAGGTTCCTCGCAAGTCTCGCGAAATCACATGGAAATATGTCCAAAGGACACATTGCAATTATTGACTTCGCGGGAAGGGCTGTCTGAACTGTTACCCCATACATTAAAACAGATTCGCCACCTGCAGCATAGCGCCCAAAACGGAATTGATGAGGGTCAGAACCAGTGTTATGGAACACATGATAATACCGGCAATAGCCATTCCCCTGCCGCCCTTCTTCATTCCTTTGGCTCCCAGTATAATGCCCACGATCGTCACCGGATATCCCACGATGGGCAGACACCATGCTACAAATCCCACGATTCCAAGCACCATGGAAGCTATGGACATCCCCTTCTCTTCCTGTGCGGGGCCCTGACCGTACGCACCATTCTGATAATTTTGATTGTTAAAATTTGAATTGTCGCTCATTTGTACTCTCCCTTTTTTGTATATTTTACTCTAAACGGAATATAATGTCCACTCTTTTTTAGGCATTATTCAAATATTACCGTCTGGTCAAGGTATTCCGTCTTGATGACAATACAGGGATATGTGGGAGTCTGGTTACTCTTATCCGCACTCTCGGGCCCTAACAGGCTTGTGCTGACATAGATGGCCGTGTCAGTCAGATACAGCTCGTTTACGGCGATACTGTAGCCCCCCGTGGCCTGCTCACCGTACCCGGTACAGATATAGAGAAACTCTTTATCCGTATATGTAATCTGGAAAGGCTCCTTCTTCTTTTCCTCAATGATCGTCTTTAGCTCCTCAGGTATCTTCTCCTCGCTGAGTACCGTAAAATCAAGATCCCGGAGCTTGATCCTCTCCTCGCTCAAAAAGGTACATCCCGAAACCATGGCAGCCGCTGCCACAGCTAAAATACATAAGATAATCCTCCTCATGTTTTTCAAACCTCTTCCTGTTTTGCTGTATTCTATGTACACGGGATTTATTTTATGCTAAAATACTTACTAAATACAGGGAATTTCTAAAGAATCTGTTTCACCGGACAAACCTGTAAATAAAAAGCCAAAACTAAATTAAAGAAGGGATTCACACTATGCTTCGTCTGATTCTGGTCGCATTATATTTATTTTCATTCCTGATCCTGTCCATCCCGGTCCTGCTGGCGGAATGGATCCTGGGGAAATCCAATCCTTCCGCAAAGGATAAGAGCTGCAAGGCCGTCGTTGACTGGGGCTTCCGCTGCGTTACCTTCCTCGCCGGCGCCAAAGT
>CAMWWF010000020.1 GCA_947177885.1 uncultured Lachnospiraceae bacterium | reverse complement strand
CATTAATGCTGGTGACTCTGGCCATCTGGCTTATGGAAAATACACTCTGGATCGTGGACGAGATGATATTGACAACCACCAGGATACCCACGTAGCTAACAATAGCCATCAGCACCCTGTGCTTTGTAAACAGCTGTCCGATAGAGATAGCCCCGAAAAGGATGATTATGCTGCAGAAAGACGAGAGCAGCGAGAGCAACAGCATCATCCCGAAATAGCCGCTAACACTCATACCGAAGATATCTCTGAACATTTCATTCATATACCCGATCTCAGGCTCCAGCTCTTTCCATACATCCGCCCAGGTATAACCCGCAGGCATGAATGCCCCCACCATGGACAGCATCAGCACCACAACGGACAACCCGATCCCTATCATCATCAGTACGACCCACAAGCCGCTGTTCAGAATCTTGCTCAACAGGATCTGATGCTTGGACACGGGCAGCGTGTGTGTCAGATATCCTTCATCCGTATACATGGTCCTATAAAAGCGCACACCCATATAAATGATGATCCCGTAATTTAAGCCTACCAGCATGATGATATACACAAACAGAGTTCCAAAACTGAAAAAATCCCATATACTGAGCCCGCTGTAATGGTTGGAATCCGCTATGGCCCGCCACATGGGCGCCTGAAAGGAAAACCATCCGAAAAAGCTTACCAGCACCAGCCCCAGCAGCATCATGCAGCCCACTTTCCACGTACATTTCCATTCATGCTTAAACAATTTTCCTAACATGCGAATACCTCCCTGAAGTAAGCATCCACGGACTTGCCGTGCTGCTCTCTGATATTATCCACCGAAGTATAGAGGACCAGATGACCGTACCGCATGAAGATAACCTCATCCAGCACCTGCTCGATATCTCCGATCAGGTGGGTGGAGATGATCACGGTAGCCTCCGGATTGTAATTGTTGATGATGGTCCTGAGAATATAATCCCTGGCCGCGGGATCCACTCCCGCAATGGGCTCGTCCAGTACATACAGATCAGCGTTACGGCTCATGACCAGGATCAGCTGCACCTTCTCCTTGTTGCCCTTGGAAAGTGTCTTGAGCTTCGTGTCAGGATCAATGTTGAGGCTCCTGAGCATTTCCTCCGCCTTCTCTCTGGAGAAATCCTCATAGAAGTCCACGAAATAGTCCAGTATCTCGCAGATCTTCTGATTTCCCGACAGGTAAGTGCGGTCCGGCAGATAGGCCACATGAGCCTTGCTCTCCACGCCCACATAATGCCCGTTGATCATGATGCTTCCCTGCGTAGGAGTCAGCAGGCCGTTCAACATCTTGATCAGTGTGGTCTTGCCGCTTCCGTTCGGCCCCAGAAGTCCGATGATCTTTCCCTTGGGAAGCGTCAGGGTAATATTATTCACCGCAACATGCTTTGCGTCATAGGCCTTCGTCAGCCCTGTTATCTCAACCAACTCGTTCATAACACCCTCATTTCTGCGCCGCTTTCATGGCCCGGCCGCACCGGGGGATATGCACATAAACGGCTGTGCGACAGACAGCGCGCAGTCACAAACCGCCGTATGAAAATTTGCTTTCACCTTGTGCCACCTTACTTACCTTATAACTATTTTGTGTAATTGTCAATCAGCTCCCTGATTTCTTCTTCCGAATAGCCCAGCTCCTGCATTTTGGAAAAGAAAGCCTCCACATGCTCTTTCGCCATTCCCTTTCTGATATTCCCGATCAGCTCCGTGTCTTCCGTGACATTCCTGCCGTTGGTCCGCTGGGTGATGATCAATCCGCTTCTCTCCAGCTCCACAAAAGCTTTCTGCATCGTATTAGGGTTCACCGCCGCGGCAGCCGCCAGCTCCCTTACGCTTGGAAGCTTTCCGCCGGGCTGATAATATCCGGAAACGATCTGCATCCGGATCCGATCCACCAGCTGCGCATAGATCGGCCTGTCATTATCCAATTCCCAAGCCATCTGCATCCTCCTCTCTTAAATCCGATCATCGTATACGGCAATTTCCGCTGTGCGCCTTATTTGCCGTGCGCAATGTTTTTGTTGTCTGCAAATTTTCGGCCGCATAAAGCATTTTCTGCCGTATACGGCTGAGATTCCCAGAGACTGCTGCCCGCACTTATCACACCATATATCCGGTGTAAAGATTTATCTCATGATGTATTAAATTTATAATACAATAATACGCCAATTCCAACGATACGTCAATACTTTTTTTCAAAACGCTTCCGTCTGTTACAAAAACCGCTCCTGTCTGCCATTTCACAGTTCAAATCCGGCCGGGCACCCTGCAGAGCCAAAACCGCCGTGCACATCCGTCCCGGAATCATCACAAAAACCATGAAAGCCAAACCACCCGGAAATCTTTCACACGACAGATGCGGGAGCGCTTCCCGGAGCAAACAACAGGCGAACACAATCCCAAACTCCTGCATAATATAATTTAACAAATCCATAAGGTATGAAACTGTTCACAAACAGCAATATTTATTTCGGAACAGTTCCGAAGGTCAGCGTATGCCTGAATACAATTTAACAGCAGCCCAGGAGCCTGCTTCTGCTGAAACCGAGACTTCCTACAACGGCTCCATACAGATCAGCGTGGTATCCACCGTGGGGCTGATACCAGTGGAAAACGCCACGGTCACCATCTCCTACACGGGGGATCCCGATTCTCCCTTACATGTACTGACCACCGACAGTTCCGGTCAGACCCCCACGGTACTGCTGCCGGCTCCCCCGCTGGCGCTGTCTCTTGATCCGGAAGCCACTCAGCAGCCCTACTCCGAGTATAATATTTATGTCACCGCCGAGGGCTATGAGCCCGTTTATGTGTCCGGATCTGAAATCTTCGCCGATGAATTTTCCCTGCAGCCTGTCCGTATGGATCCTCTGGCAACCACGGAGGAAGAGGAAAAGAGAGTCATTATCCCGGTGCACACCCTCTTCGGAGACTATCCGCCCAAGATTCCCGAAGACGAGATCAAGCCCATGGATGAGACCGGCGAGATCGTCTTAAGCCGCGTGGTGATCCCTGAATATATCATTGTCCACGACGGCGTGCCCAACGATCCCACCGCCCGCAACTACTGGGTTCGCTATCGGGATTACATTAAAAACGTGGCCTCCTGCGAAATATACTCCACCTGGCCGGAAAGCACCATCTATGCAAATATCCTCGTGATACAGTCTTTCACTTTGAACAGAGTGTATACAGAGTGGTATCGGAACCAGGGCTACAATTTTACCATTACTTCCTCCACCGCCTACGATCAGAAATGGGTATACGGACGAAACATTTTTAAAAATATCGATTATCTGGTAGATACCATCTTTGCCAATTTCCTCTCCCGTCCCGGTGTGCGGCAGCCTATCTTTACCTCTTACTGCGACGGTCAGAGAGTGACCTGTAACGGTTTGAGCCAGTGGGGCTCCAAGTATCTGGGCGACCAGGGGTATTCCGCCATCGATATCATTCGATACTATTACGGCAATGATATGTATATCAATTCCGCGGAAGTCATTTCCGGTGTTCCCTCCTCCTGGCCTGGATATGACCTGACCATAGGTTCCTCCGGGGAAAAGGTACGCCAGCTGCAGAACCAGCTCAACCGCATCGCCCGCAATTACCCTGCCATTCCCACCGTCACCGCGGACGGCATCTACGGTCCTGCCACGGCAAACGCGGTGCGCACCTTCCAGCGCATTTTCAACCTGCCTGCCACGGGAGTCACCGATTATCCCACCTGGTATGAGATATCGGAGATCTATGTGGGAGTTTCCAGGATCTCGGAGCCGGGGTGAACGTGAAGTGATCTGCCAAACTGTTTGTACCGGTGACACCATGATCGGGAGGCTTTTAATACTTGTTCCACGATATCGATATAGCAGAAAACAAGAAGAGCAGGCCCGGAATGATCCCCAGCACACTTCTACATTCCCGCCACGCCCGGCAGATCATGAAGCTACAATTGAACAGTACAAAAACCCCCGGCTGTGTGCGCCGGGGGGGAATCGCCATTTCCGGGGGATGAACTGTGCAGCGGGCCTTATGCCCACCGGCACAAATCATATGCCCCTCTGCAGGCAACAGGATATCAAACTTTACTTATTTTATTTTTTCTTAGAAATTCCTGATATTTCAGATATTTTTTCCATAATTTTTATTGAACGTTTCATGATCTGCATCTTATGCTGTCACATCATGAGAAGCAGCTGATCACCTGTTACCGCAGAAAAGTGGATCTGCAGAAAGCAGTCGATATCCTGCTGCTTTCTGACAGTGAATCTTACTCTTAAGGATCCGGATCCGCTTTATGATATTGCCGCCCCCAGCCCCATCAGTATCCGGCTCTCCAGGAGTGTGTCGCTGGAATCATAGTCGTACTCGATGGTCTGGATATTGACTCCGGGATAGTGTTTTCTGAGAACTTTCAGGATCCCTCTCTCACTCACATGGCTGACCAGGCAGCCGAAGGGATGTGTGATCAGCACATTTCTGCAGCCCCGGTCGATGGCGGATGCCGCCTCTGCCGCCACAAGCCATCCGTCCCCTGTGATGCAGTCCACTCCCACGGTATTCTCCGCCCGCTTTTTCAGCTCTGCAAAGGAATGATCTATGGTAAACCGTCCATGCTTTTCCACCTCCCCATAGAGTTCTTCCTGTACATGCTCCAGACAGGAAACGAGAAGATCATAGCCCTTCAGAAGAAGCTTTCCGCCGCAGTTTACGACATGGCTCCTGCGCTCGCTGTCCATACAATAGATGGCATAGTTCACGAAGCCTCCCATGACGCACTCGCAGCCGCGCTCCTCCAGGAAATGTTCCAGCCCATGATTGCCCAGAGAACAGAACTTCATATAGATCTCCCCGGTGATCCCCACCTTCTGTTTCTTTACACTCCGCACGGGTATCCGGTCAAAGGCATCCAGAATATAGCGGTACATTTTCCTGCGCCCCGGGCCTGCGAGATTCCGGTGGCACCTGATCTGTTCCATCAGTTCCTTTTCCAGTCTCTCCTTCACACGCTCCGTTTCTCCCTGTTCGCACTCATACGGCCTGACCTGCTGGCACAGACTCATGATCAGATCCCCGTAGCACACTGCCGTAACCGCGGAAAGGAGCAGAGGCAGGGTGATCCGGAATCCGGGATGCTTCTCCTGACCCTTATAATTCAGAGAGATCACAGGAATCTGGGGCTGCCCGCATTTTTCCAGTGTACGTATGATGGTGTAATAATAATTGCCCGCCCTGCATGCTCCGCCCGTCTGCGGCTCCATAAAAGCGATCCGGTCCAGGGGATAACGGCCGCTTTCAATCTCATCCAGAACCTGCCCCAGGATCAGTATCCCGGGATAACAGAAATCGTTGTTGATATAGCGCAGAGCTTTCTGCCTGAGCTGCCTGCTGCCCTGCATGATCTCAAAGTGATATCCGCTCCCCTCAAACGCCGCTTTCAGGAAGGGTGACTGATATTCCAGCATCTGAGGCAGCAATATGGTGTGTGTTTTCTTCATTTGTCTGGTAAAAGTCGCCGTGGGGTATTCTTTCATACGGAAGCCCTGCCTTTCTCAAACAAAGATCTTTCTTACTTTCAAAACCGGACACCGGAAAACGTGCCATGTTTTCCGGACTGACTCTGAACCTTTATCTGGATTATACACAAAAAGCAGGCGCTCATACAACCGTCCTGCTTTTCCTGCAACTTCCTGCAACCGTCCTGATAATGATACGAATTGCCGCCATTTCCAATGCATCAATATATCGCCCGTCTCTACGAAACGGCTCCTCAGTACACCGACTCGCCCTTATGCGCCACCAGCGATACACTGGTGACACCCTTTACCTGATTCAGCTCTTTTAGCAGCCCTTCGGTGTCCTTTACCTTGATCTCCATCAGGAAATCCACGTTATCCTTGGTCAGATTTCTGGATTTTACATGATAATGTCTGTCATACTTCCGCACTGTGGCGTAGACCGTGTCCGCGCAGTCGTTATCCGAGGCATTGACCACCAGGATCATGGACTGCCGCACCTCCGGCAGATGATAGAAGACCAGCGCCAGCACGGTGGCTCCCACACACAATATCGCCGCCAGACCTATCATCCCCGCACCGCAGATGATTCCCACACTGATACTCCAGAACATGAAGATCAGATCCAACGGATCCTTCACTGCCGTCCGGAACCTGACGATGGAGAGCGCTCCCACCATACCCAGAGACACAACCACACTGCTCTGGATCGTTATTATGATAGCCGCCGTGATGACACACATCAGTATCAGAGAAACATTAAAGCTTTTGGAATAGAAGGTGTTGACAGACATCAGCCTGTACACCAGAAAAATATAGATCCCCAAAAGCCCCGCCACAAGCAGCGTCAGCGTCAGCGCTCTCATGGACATCTGTGTATTCTGAAAGCCCTGTAAAAAAGATTTCTTGATCACATCCTGTACACTCATAATCACACCCCCATACCCGCCTTTGACGGGTATTAACTTCAGTATTCATGACAACAGAATTCCGCTTTGGAATTCTGTTGTATGGTGGTCGGCCGCCGTTGACCGAAAATAACGCAGCAGAAGACAATCCGGTACTACCGCATGCTGTATTTTCTGCACAGATAATATTTCGAGAAGCTGGTGCCTGAAAGTGTCTGACCTGCTGCCAGAAGCTCCCGAATGGCTCCCGGAAGTCCCTCGTCATATTTAACCTCCAGGATATGACAGTCCTGCGCCAGAATACACCTTCCGGATACCCGGGACTCCAGAAATCTGCCTGTCTCCGCCGAAGACCGGATATTCCTGTCAAACGTGACCCTGACATTTCCCGCCGCATAAACATACGGGGTCCGGATGTACTCCACGATCACCTTCGGCATGAGCAGCCGCATACGCTGCTCCACCAGAAAACGTCTCAACAGTTCCTGCTCAGGCAAAGGCCCTGCCACCGGCCTTCCGGTCATCAGCTGCCGACACTGCTGTGAGGACAAAAGGCAGACTTCCTTTCTTTTCAATCCATGCAATGTTTCTTTACGCTCCAGATGAATGACCTCCGGATTCCCATTATATATCCGGATCCGATACTTTCCCCGACGGTCAACCCCCGCTTCATTTTCATAGAAGCACCGATCGTCATAGGTGTCAAAGTACAAACTCCTGATCGCATATCCTCCGTCCCCGCCCACATGACTGTCAGGCGGACATATATGCCTGATCCGCTCCTCCAGCAGACGCAGCTGCCCTTCGCCGCAGAGAAACTTCAACTCATGACGGTATTGTCCTTCCATTCCGTGCTACTCCTCCCTGTTTGACGCATCTGAAGCCGGGGTGTCCTCCTGAACGGAATTTTGCATTTCGCGAAGCATGTCTGCCATATTTTCCAGGACCTCCGGATCCACCTGGGACAGATCCATATCCAGATTGTTCAGGCCGTTCTGTAATATAATCTCTATATCGATCCATCTCGACTCGTAAGTCACATCCGTCAGAATAGGCAGACCGGATATATAAGGGATGTTCTCTCCCTCCACATACCATCCCGCAAACACTGCCACATAGGTACTGATGACAGGCGGTGCTTCGAAAAAGCATTCTCCCCTTTTCACCTGATAGGTCTCACAGACATTTCCAAAATAGTCCAAAAAGTTTACGGTACAGTAATTATCCTCACCAAGCCAGACATCCTGCAGATAACTTGTCTTCTCCTCCAGAAAACTTGTCAGATAATCCACGCTGGCGCTCCTGTCCGCATAGTAACCGTGGATCCCGCTCCACCTGACCATATCCATCCCCGCAGAAGCCTGAATCGTCTGATCCAGCTCATAAATATCCGCCCTCACTTTATTTTCCACATAGGGCACCATTTTTTTCTCGAATTTTTCATACACCAGGGAAGCCACTTCCTCAAATCGCATGAGCTGCCCTACATATATGCCATAATTTCCCACCTGTCTGGCATTGTCAATAACATAACGGTTCAACCCGTAACTGCCCATTGTACGGTCATAATCCCACATGGGTCCGGAACAGATCAGAGGATCTATGCTGTCACATTCCTTATACAGATACATACTTGCCGTGGTCGCATCCGGATCGTGAAACACCTCTTCCATGACATATTTTTCCGCCCACGAATCCAAGTCCAGATACTCCGAGATATGTCTGCCTGTCGCCGGATTGACCCCGTCCTCCTGCGCCATGGCCGTTTCCATCTCGTCGAACAGTCCGCAGATATACTCCGCCTGTTCCACCGTGGCCGGTGACGGACTTATGATATCATAGCACGCCCCGGTAATGGTTCGAAAGGCATTGTCCGTCTCCTCGAACTCCCATGACGGAATATGCTCCAACAGATATCCTCCCGTAATATCATCCGGATTCACCAGTCCCTGAGTGGCCCGGATCCTGCCATCCTCCGAGACATACGGAGAAGACTCCGCATATGCGGAGTCGGAATTCACGGCTTCCGTAGCCGATTCAAGGTCCGTCAGGCGCAATCTGTTCTGATCCACCTCTATCTTCTCACAAAGATAATAATTTCCCAGATAATCGCCATTTATATAGAGATCCACATACTGCCCGTTGACGGAAGGTATGGTGGAATATCTTTCCGCATAACGGTATACGATCTCATTTTTCATCAAAGTATCGTCAATGGCATTTGCAAGCAATATCCACTTCTTGGCCGCCGGCATATTCAGAAGCCCGGCTTCCCTGCCAAGCTTGATCTGATATGCCTTTTTATCAAAAAACCATGTGGAATTCCCACGAGTCTTGATATACTCCAGATCACCGGTATAGCTTCTGTTCCCGGCACTGTCCACCAGCCGCATGGAAGCCGCTTCCTTCGCTTCCTTGTCCTCATGGATGCTTTCCACAGATCCCGACTCGGTATCGATAAACATGGCAGAGATATTTTCAGAACAGAGAAACCTTAATCGGATGGTCTCCTGTTTCAGTCCTCCCTCCAGCTCCACTGCCGCATCCAGCACCTGATCCGGCGACAGGTTTTCCAGAAAGGTGCGCAGATCATCCTTCACGCCAAAAGCCGCGTCTCCTATCGTTATGCTGCCGGTATCGCCCAGATTTCCGAAAGTAAGTCCGCACTCTTCAGCGCCCGAAGGAAGAAAAAAGCAGTAAACGCCCTCTTCATTCTGCCAGATGTTTATCTTTTCGGTTCCGTGGGGAAAACTTATAAAAAGCTTCAGCTGCCCGCAATCCTCTGCCGTCTGCACGAACTCCGGCTCCTGAAACTGCAGCAGACAGACTCCCATGACTGCAGCCATTATCAACACACCGGCCAGACAGGATATGAAAATACCCTTTTTCTGCTTCATTCCCTTATCCTCGACAATATTGTTTACAGAATATCATTTTATACGAAAAAATGCAGTTCGTCTACCTCTATTTTTCCTCCGGATAAAGTTCCCTATACTTTCCCGGTGAAATACCGAAATTTTCCCGGAAATTGCGAAGATAAGAGGTATAATCCGAAAAACCCGTGCGCTGCCAGCTCTCTGTCACGCTGGCGCCCTCACGGAGAGCCTCACAGGCTTTGATCAGCCTTTTATTCACCACAAAGGAATGAACCGTCATGCCGGTGAGGTCCTTAAATTTTCTCAGAAAATGATATTTGCTCATATGCACATGGTCCGCCAGACAGTCCAATGAGATCCTCTCTTCCATATGCCCGTCAATGTAAGCCGACACCTGCTCCACAAGAGGGTATTCCACCAGCTCATCCTGTGCGAACAGATATTCCTTTCCGGCACAGAGCATGTTCAGATAAGAAAAGAACAGGGTCAGGTAGCCGCGGTCCAGCACCTGTTTCGCCCCCGGCAGCTTTGTTTCCGCCAGTTCCGTCATGGCAAGCTTTAAGAGATAGCCCTGCAGCATTTCCTCATAATATATGGGAAAATGGTACGCGCAGGGGCCGTCGCTCCGAAAGCATGCCGACAGGTCCATATCTCCCCCTGACAGTTCCGCCAGCATCTTTGATGTCACCCAGAGAATGATCCTCTTAGAGCTGTCATGTTTCTTTTCCACATAGTGATATTTGTGCATGACATTCTGATCGATCAGCAGGAAATCCCCCTTCTTCATATGGTAGGTCTGTGTCTCCAGCATGGAAGAATACTCTCCCTCCAGGACATAGAT
The DNA here is from genome assembly GCA_947177885.1 of uncultured Lachnospiraceae bacterium. The sequence continues at coordinate 6,080 of CAMWWF010000020.1, read as the reverse complement.
TATTTCATAAAAATTATGGCAATGGAAGGTCATTGCCCCTGTGGGCGCACCCTGTTTCTCGTATACCTCATAATTTTCACCGATCATATACTGCCGCTCATCGGCAGCATCCAGCATGCGAAGCTTCTTATTTCTCCTGTCCGAACTTCTCATATTATGTCATCTCCTATCCGCTATTCCGGAGCGTGATCAAAAACTTTCCCCGGGGTGCGTCACTCTTTGTGAAGGCAGGACGCCATTTGGGGAGACGCAGCGGGGCATCGCCCGCCAAATTGGAGCGCAGCAGGCCACAAAGCGGGGCGTGCAGACCTGGGATATGATTTTGACTTAACTTGAGAGTACAGCAATTTTTGCAATATATCAAGCAATATATATGCTTTTCGTGCATTTTATTTTCCGGTACAGTAAATATATCACAGACAGGAAAATATCATTCACATGTAACGGAGGTATCTTATGCAGATGACATTGCGCTGGTACGGCAGCAAGTACGACACCGTAACCCTGAAACAGATCCGGCAGATTCCCGGCGTCACCGGAGTCATTTCCACCCTCTACGGCACCAAACCCGGCGAGGCATGGGAGATGGAGGATATTCTGGCATTGAAGAAAGAGATCGGGGATGCCGGACTGGAACTGGCGGGCATTGAGAGCGTCAATATCCATGACGCCATCAAGGTGGGCACGCCCGACAGGGAACAGTACATCGACAACTATATCACCACTCTGGAACGTCTGGGGCAGGCGGATATTCATCTGGTATGCTACAATTTCATGCCCGTCTTCGACTGGACCAGAACGGAGCTGGCAAGAGTCCGCCCTGACGGTTCCACTGTGCTGGCATACACACAGGAGGCGGTGGACGCCTTAAATCCCGAGGATATGTTCGCCTCCATAAGCGGCGACTCCAACGGCACCGTCCTGCCCGGCTGGGAGCCTGAACGCATGGCGCATATCAAGGAGCTGTTTGAAATGTATAAAGACGTGGACGACGAGAAGCTCTTCGCCAACCTGAAATATTTCCTGGAGCGTATCATGCCTGTCTGCGACAAGTATGACATCAATATGGCGATCCATCCTGACGATCCCGCCTGGAGCGTATTCGGACTGCCCCGCATCATCATCAATAAGGAAAATATCCTGCGGATGATGAAGATGGTGGACAATCCCCACAACGGCGTCACCTTCTGTTCCGGTTCCTACGGCACCAACCTGGAGAACGATCTGCCCGATATGATCCGCTCTTTAAAGGGAAGAATCCACTTTGCCCATGTGCGGAACCTGAAATTCAACTCTCCCACCGACTTCGAGGAATCCGCACATCTCTCCAGTGACGGCACCTTCGATATGTATGAGATCATGCTGGCGCTGTACGATATCGGATTTACCGGTCCCATCCGCCCCGACCACGGACGTATGATCTGGGACGAGGTGGCAATGCCCGGCTACGGCCTCTACGACAGAGCTCTCGGGGCGACTTATCTGAACGGGTTGTGGGAAGCTATTGAGAAGCAGCACCGGAAGTAAGGAACTCTCCGCAGCATTTACCGCAATTTCGAAATCCATGCTTTTCAGGAAATACGTTTTCCGCAAAACAAATTTTCGAGGTGCGATGCAGTGTCAATTCACTAACGTAAATGTTGATTGACGACAACACGCTCCGGGACTTTCTGAAAACCGATTTCCAAAGGATCAGGTCTGCAGTTCTTCCAGCCTCCACAGTTCTGCGGAAAATCGAAAATCTCAATAAAAAGAGCCAGAACAAGCGCCTGACCGGCGCAGAAATGAGGATTAGTGTGAAAAATCAAACTGATGTGCTGATTTTTCACACGCAAATTTGTGCCGGAGCGTCACAAATTTGTTTGATGGCAGACGCAAATCTTATATTTGCGTCGCCCCGTCGCGAAAACGCTCCGGAATGGAGATTAACATGAAACTGACTTTAAACGGCATACAGACCGGACGCGCCGCCTATGAGGCAGCCGGCTACAGCCTCCCTTCTTTCGACTATGAAACAGTGAAGCAAAACACTAATAACCGCCCCCTCTGGATCCACTTCGGCGCAGGCAATATCTTCCGCGCCTTTCAGGCAAATGTGGTACAGAATCTTCTGAACAAAGGCATTCTGGACACCGGCCTGATCGCCGCAGAGGGCTATGACTACGAGATCATCGAAAAAAGCAACCGCCCCCACGACAACCTGTCCATCCTTGCCACCCTGAAAGCGGACAACACCGTGGAGAAAACCGTTGTGGCAAGCATTATGGAATCTCTGATCCTGGACAGCGGCAATGAGGCGGAATTCTCCCGCTTAAAGGAGATCTTCGCCGCACCTTCCCTGCAGATGGCAAGCTTCACCATCACGGAAAAAGGCTATGCCGTCACCGATGCCAGGAGCAATGTACTGCCTGCCATCGCGGCAGACTTTGAAAATGGCCCCTCTCAGCCCGACAGCTATCTGGGCAAGGTGGTGTCCCTCCTGTACCACCGCTATGAAAGCGGCAGGCTCCCCATCGCCATGGTCAGCATGGACAACTGCTCCCACAACGGCGACAAGCTCCAGGCCGCGGTGCTGGCTTTCGCCGACGCATGGTGTGCAAAGGGACTGGCGGAAAAGGATTTCCTGGAATATGTGAAGAATCCCTCCAGGGTATCCTTCCCCTGGTCCATGATCGACAAGATCACCCCCAGGCCGGACGCCAAGGTGGAGAAAATGCTGGCACAGGACGGCATAGAGGAACTGGATGCCGTCATCACCTCCAAAAACACCTATATAGCTCCTTTTGTCAACGCGGAGGAATGCGAGTACCTTGTGATCGAGGATGCCTTCCCCAACGGCAGACCGCCTCTGGAAAAGGGCGGCATCATCTTCACCGACAGGGAGACTGTGGACAAGGTGGAGAAAATGAAGGTCTGCACCTGCCTGAATCCCCTTCACACCACCCTGGCCGTCTACGGATGCCTGCTGGGCTACACCCTGATCTCAGAGGAGATGAAGAATCCTCTGTTAAAGAGATTCATCGAGATCATCGGCTATCAGGAAGGACTGCCCGTGGTGGTGGATCCCGGTATCCTGGACCCCAGGGAATTTATCGATCAGGTGGTAAATGTGCGCATTCCCAATCCCTTTATGCCTGACACCCCCCAGCGGATCGCCACCGACACCTCCCAGAAGCTTGCCATCCGCTTCGGCGAGACCATCAAGGCTTATGAGAAATCCCCTGCGCTTGACACCACCGACTTAAAGCTGATCCCCCTGGTCTTCGCAGGCTGGCTGCGCTATCTCATGGGTGTGGATGACAGAGGCAATGAGTTCACCTGCAGCCCCGATCCCCTGCTGGAGGCCGCAGGCGCATATGTGAAAGATTACCAACTGTCCGATGCGCCCAAGGATCTGAGCGGACTGGATAAGCTGCTCTCCAACGAGAAGGTGTTCGGCGTGGATCTGGTAAAGATCGGAATGGCCGAGACCGTGAAAGGGTACTTTGCGGAACTCTCCTCCGGTATCGGCGCCGTGAAGGCCGCTTTGGAGAAGTATGTGAAATAGACGAAAGTGTTCAGAACAACCCTATATCCCGTAACCCAAACACCCCGCTGTGATCCACAGGGTATGAGCTCCTCATCCCTGCATCACAGCGGGGTCTCTTTTTATAATAATTTGTGTTCATCCAGAACCTGTGCTTCTCTCCAGTACTGCGGAAATTTTTCCTGAACGAACCTGCGGCTCGGATGTGTCATATCGCTTAATAAGCCGACTAATCAGATTTTCAGGACAGTTGCCGTCTGTTGGAAAGTACCGTGCAGACAGCCCCTCCCGCGAAGTCAAAATGCGATATGTCCTGAGAACACATTCTATGCAATTTTTCGTGACAAGGAAAGTCTATCAGAGGAACAGAAAAAGTACAAGTCTTGTGATCCGCACCGAACAAGGTATGGATCGGCCCTCGGGTATTATGAAGCAAGAGGCCTTGTATACACTCAGGGAATCCGTGCTTTCACAGCAAGCAATCTTTCCATTGAACTAATTCCTGTGGATGAACAGGAGCATGTGACGATATTTATCATTTCTTCCCACAGTAAAAAGGTAATTTATGCCCCCTGCGACGTAAAGCCGTTTCCGGACTCAGAGAAATTCCAGGATGCGGATGTCCTGATCATTGGCAATACGATCGTCGGCGATGTCTTAAAGGACGGCTTTGTATTAAAGGAAGATAACCCGCTGAGAGAAGAATTATTTACTTTAGATGAGGTTGATATCATAAGAAAGCAGTACGGGATCAAGAGCGTCATTATTACCCATCTGGAGGAGGATTGGGGAAAATCCTACGACGATTACAGGGAATTGGAAAAGGAACTGGACGCCATACAGTTTGCGTATGACGGAATGAAGATACCGTTACAGCCTGATGTTCCGTAAATCAGATCATGCATGCAAAAATGATCTGAACAGGAAATGACAAGCCTTCTCCAGGAAATCATCGCCATGCAGACCATTGGGGAGCCGGAGGATATCCCCCTTCTGGAACGCTTCCTCAAAAGCCGCCGGCCGGACATAAAGCTCACGGCCCAGTTTGCCATTCAATATATCAGGGAGCGGAACGCCTCGTCATAAATCTCCTCCTTTGAAGCATAATGTCCGCAGCTCCTCCCGCCCGTGAATCGGGGTGCATGGCATGTTTTTTATAACCGTTGTACATATCAGGAATCACAGGATACTTTCCAGCACCCCCCGGATCCCTTTCTCAGCATAGATACCTTTGTAATAATTCACCTCATCCATGATCAGGTCATCGATCACCCGCATCCCCAGAAGTTCCACCGGCGCCTTATCGTCCGTCATCAGATAGTCTCCAGCCTCATAAGCGGTCAGACCGCCGGACACTCTCGCCATCATATCCGCCAGCTCCTGATTCCCCAGCTTCTCCAGACCTGCCGCCAGATTCTCCGTCATGGCCGCGTTATCGGAGGCAAACAGCTCCCGGTTGGTGGAACCCTGGACATCAATGGTATACACCTGATCAAATACGGAGGCTATGGTGTCCGCAAGGTACTGGTTGATATTCCCCTCTTCCCTCCCCCGCATGTTCATATTCACCACCATAACGCCGTCCTCCGCCAGATGATCCTTTACCAGTGTAAAAAATTCTACCGAAGACATCTGGAACGGTATGGTAATGTCCTGATACGCATCCACCATGATCACGTCATACTTCTCTTCCACCGCGTTCAGATATGCCCTTCCGTCATAGGTGGTGACAGGCACTGACTCCGGCAGTTCAAAATATTCCCTGGCCAGGTCGGTGATCTTCTCATCGATCTCCACGCCCTCTATATCCATCTCGCCGAAATAGCGGCTGCACTGGGTCGCGTAAGTCCCTGTGCCCATGCCAAGGATCAGCACATTGCAGTCTGCAGGCTGTTCCTTCCCCGCCATCAGCGGCGCCGCCATGGCGTAATCATAGTACATTCCCGTCAGCGCCTGATCCTTCACCAGCACGGACTGGACACCGAAGAGAACATTGGTGGACAGGATCACCCTGCGGCTGTCCTCCTTTACCTGCAGATAATTGTAGACCGATTCCCCTTCATAGGTCAGATCATTTTCCCAGAAAGCAAAGCTGCCGGAAGCCCCCAGTCCGCAGCACAGCAGAAACAGGACGGAAGCCGCCGCGCTTTTGACCGTTCCTGCCTTCCTGCTGACAAAATAAACAATGCACAGGATCAGAAGGATTCCCGCGAAGATCAGAAACGTCACGGAGGTGCCCACCGCCGGTATGGTCACAAAGGTAGGAACAAAGGTGCCGATAATGCTTCCGATGGTATTGAACGCCCCCAGCGTTCCCACCGTCTTTCCGCTGTCCTCCAGGCTTTCAACGGAGTACTTTGCCAGGGAAGGGGTCACCGTCCCCAGTAGGAACAGCGGAAACACGAAAATGATCATACAGGCCGCAAATGCCGCCCAGATCAGAAAATTACTGTTCACCGCAAAGATCAGCAGCGCGGAGATACCGAGAATAATGTATTTTCCCACCACCGGTATGGCGGCGATCCATATGGCCGCGATCAGGATCCTCCCATAC
>CAMWWF010000019.1 GCA_947177885.1 uncultured Lachnospiraceae bacterium | reverse complement strand
ATGGTCAAGAATTGAGCAAGGAAGCTCATTTTGACTGCGCGGTTTCCGCAAGGCAAGATACAGGACTTTTACGGTAAAACTGCCGGATATTTTTCAGATTTCCTGCCGAAAAGCCTTTTCCAAATTGAGCGGTCAGATATTCACAGTTCCTGTGTTTTCCTGTGACTATATCTGAAGGACAGCCTCTTTCATACTCTTCACATACTTATAGACTTCCGCCGGCGCATCCTCTCCGTACTGTGCCACGATCTTTACAATAGCGCTTCCCACAATGGCGCCGTCCGATACTGCTGCCATGGCCGCCCCCTGTCCGGGCGTGCTGATGCCGAAGCCTACCGCACAGGGAACGACCGTCGCCTTGCGGATACTCTCCACGATGGATCCTACATCCGTCCCGATCTCACTTCTGACACCCGTTACCCCCATGGAAGACACCACATAGATGAAGCCCTTCGCCTCGGAGGCAATTTTCCGGATACGGCTCTCCGAGGTAGGTGCGATCATGGAGATCAACGCAACATTATGAGCATTGGCCGGCTCTTCCATCTCCCGTTTCTCTTCAAAGGGCAAGTCGGGAATAATAATGGCATCCACTCCCAGTTCCTCACATTTGGCAAAGAATCTGTCGTAACCATAATGGAACACCGGATTTGCATAAGTCATAAAAGCCAGGGGAATCCGGGACTTTTCCCGTACACGGCGGACGATATCAAAAGCGCCGTCGGTGGTCATACCGCCCCTCAGCGCGCGGATATTGGCCTCCTGGATCACCTTACCCTCCGCGGTGGGATCGGAAAAGGGAATACCGATCTCTATCAGGTCGGCTCCCGCCCTTTCCATCTCAAGAATGCAGTTTACTGTAGTATCAGCGGCAGGATCGCCTGCCGTGATAAATGCGATAAAGGCTTTCCCGTTGGGTGTGTTGAATACTCTTTGGAGTTTATTATTTATTTTACTGTCATATGTCATATTACTCATGGATATCTACCCCCCTGTATCTTGCAATTGCCGCAACATCCTTATCTCCCCGCCCTGACAGGCAGATGATAATGCTTTGTTCCGGGCTGTAATTTTTCGCGATCTTCCGCACATGAGCCACGGCGTGGGCGCTCTCGATGGCACAGATGATTCCCTCCGTTCTGGCGATATACTCAAAGGCATCCACCGCCTCGTCATCCGTTACGGGAACATATTGCGCTCTGCCGATATCGTGCAGATGAGCATGCTCCGGCCCGATGCCCGGATAATCCAGTCCGGCGGAAATGGAATACACCGGAGCGATCTGCCCATACTCATCCTGGCAGAAATAGGATTTCATGCCGTGGAAAATACCCAGGCTTCCAGTCGCGATGGTAGCCGCGGTCAGCGCCGTATCCACTCCCTTTCCTGCCGCCTCACAGCCGATCAGTTCCACTTCCCTGTCTTCTATAAAGTTATAGAAAGCTCCCATGGAATTGCTCCCGCCGCCCACACAGGCTACCACGGCCGCAGGCAGCTTCCCTTCCTTCTCCAGGATCTGGGCCTTTGCCTCTCTGCTGATGACACTCTGGAAATCGCGGACGATCATGGGAAAAGGATGAGGACCCATGACAGAACCCAACACATACAATGTATCCTCCACTCTGCCCGTCCACTCCCGCATACAATCATTGACCGCATCCTTTAAAGTCTGGGTTCCGGTGGTAACGGGATGTACTTTTGCACCTAAAAGCTCCATCCGATAAACATTCAGCGCCTGACGCTCCGTGTCTTCCTTTCCCATATAAATCTCACACTCCATGCCCAGCAGCGCAGCTGCCGTGGCTGTGGCGACGCCGTGCTGTCCCGCGCCCGTCTCGGCGATGATACGGGTCTTTCCCATCTTCTTCGCCAGCAGCGACTGCCCCAGTACGTTGTTGATCTTGTGGGAGCCGGTATGATTCAGATCCTCACGCTTCAAATAGATCCTGGCGCCTCCCAGATCCTTCGTCATCTTCTCCGCATAATACAGCAGAGAAGGCCTTCCCGCATACTCGTTCAGCAGTGTGTTCAATTCCTCCTGAAACTGCGGGTCATTTTTATAATGCTCATAACATTCCTCCAGATGGATCAGTTCGTTCATCAATGTCTCGGAAATATACTGTCCTCCGTGTATTCCGTAACGTCCTTTGCTCATGTTGATACTCTCCTTTTCTATCCTGCATCACTTAGTGCGTGTTTGAAAAATCATTCCCCCGGTCTGCACGCCCCACTTCGCGGCCTGCTGCGCCCCGATTTGGTCACCGTCTCACCAGTCTCACTGCCTCCTGCATTTTGCATCTGTCCTTGATTCCGTCCGTCTCCACTCCGGAACTCAGGTCCACGGCATAGGGATTGACTGTCTCTACTGCCTGCTTCAGATTATCCGGATTTAATCCTCCTGCCAGAAAGAAATCCCGGTGAATACCTGTCAGCAGCCCCCAGTCAAAAGCAACGCCGCTTCCCATGCCGCTGTCAAACAGCAGATGATCCGCCGAAGAATCCAGCCATGCTTCCACGTCACGGCGGCTTTTGACCCTGACCGCCTTTATGACCGGCTTTCCCGTCACCGCCTGCAGATACCGGATTTCCTCCTCCGTCTCATTTCCGTGAAGCTGCGCCATATCGATCACGCCTTCCCGAAGCAGGGAGATCATTTCCTCCGACGGCGCGTCCACGAACACCCCCACCGCCCGAATTTCCGGTTTCAGCAGTCTGCGCAGCGCTGCCGCCTGTTCATGGCTTACGTATCTGCGACTGTGCTCCCAGAACACAAAACCGATATAATCCGGCATGACCTGATTGGCATACGCAATGTCCTCTTCGCGGAACAGACCGCATATTTTGATCTTAACTGCCATACTCTCCCTCCCTGTCAAATACATAGATTCCCGAAATCTCCCGGCGCCTGATCTGTCAAAAAGATTTTTGTCCCGGCCGGATAAAGCCCTGGTAAAACACTTTAATGACTTACCAAAGCATTCTTCCATATGATATCCGGACATTTTCTCATACGGTTCCTCTCAATTGTCTCAAAACCTCTGCCTTATCAGGACTTCGCATGAAGGTCTCCCCGATCAGCACCGCATTGGTGCCATTCTCCTCCAGTCTTCCAATGTCCGCCCTGGTCTTCATGCCGCTCTCCGACACGAACAGAATATCCCTCGGCACCAGCTCCCGCAGGCGCACGGAATTATCGATATCCACCGTAAAATCTTTCAGATTACGGTTATTCACGCCGATCATTTTTGCATCTGCCATTAATGCCATCTCAATCTCCGCCGCATCGTGGGCCTCCACCAGCGCCGACAATCCCAGTTCCCGCGCAATTCCCGCATATTCGGAAAGCTGCATGGGAGAAAGAATGGAACAGATCAGAAGCACTGCGTCAGCGCCGATTTTTTTGGCCTCGTAAAGCATATATTCATCCACCGTGAAATCCTTTCGCAAAAGGGGAATGGACACCTCCCTGCTGATCGCGGTGAGATACTCATTGCTCCCCTGGAAATAAAAGGGCTCCGTCAAAACAGACATGGCATCCGCACCGGCTTTTTCATATTCCTTTCCGATCTCCACATAAGGAAAATGCTCTGCGATAACTCCCTTTGAGGGAGAGGCTTTCTTCACTTCACAGATAAAACTCATTCCTTTCTCTGCCAACGCCTTTTCAAATGGAAAGCCTGTGTCACAGTCCAGCTCCGCCGCCCGCGCCTTCAATTCCGCCAGTGGGATCCTGCTCTTTTCCGCTTCCACGCGCTCCCTTGTCTTTGCCGCAATTTCATCTAATATCATTTCCTGCCTCCATACCTGTTTTCCATGTGCCGGAGCGTGAGCTGCCGGTGTGAAACACTTTTTTCCTCTTTATTGCCGCGACAGGGTCACATACAGCTGCCGCTTACCTGTTGGAAGCTTCCACAAATTCCTCCAGTTTCCGCAATGCCTTTCCGCTGTCGATGGTCTCTTCCGCCAGCTTTACCGCCGCTTTCATGCCGATGGCTTTCCCTGCCACAAACAGGGCCGCCGCCGCGTTGATCACTGCCGCATCCCTCTTTGCGCCCCTCTCCTTTCCTGTGAGGATTGCTCTGGTAATTTCCGCATTTTCCTGCGGAGTCCCGCCCAGAAGATCATCCTTATGTCCCCGCCGTAAGCCCGCCTCTTCGGGAGTGATGATATATTTCCTGTATTCGCCATGGTGAAAGGCAATGACCCTGGTAGGCCCGCAGATTGATATTTCGTCCAGCTTCTCCTGGCCGTATACCACCATACCCTTTCTGACTCCAAGGTTGGAAAGCACATGCGCCATGGGTTCCAGCAGATTCTCATCATAGACGCCCATAACCTGCATATTGGCTCTGGCAGGATTGGTCAGAGGCCCCAGAATATTGAATATGGTACGGATGCCAAGTTCCTTGCGGACAGGACCCACATATTTCATGGCCGTGTGGTATTTCTGTGCAAACAGGAAGCAGATTCCTGTCTCTTTCAGCAGCCTGGCCGCCTTCTCCGGCTCCAGGTCAATGTTTACCCCCAGCGCTTCCAGGCAGTCCGCCGCCCCTGATCTGGAGCTGGCGGCACGATTGCCGTGCTTTGCCACAGGAACGCCTGCCGCGGAAACGATCAATGCCGCCGTGGTGGAAATATTAAAGGAATTGGAACCGTCTCCGCCGGTGCCTACGATCTCCAAAACATCCATATTGTGTTCTACGGGCAGCGCATGATTCCGCATCTCTTCCGCAGAGCCCGTGATCTCATCAATGGTTTCCCCTTTCATGGAAAGTTCCGTCAGATATGCGCTTTTCTGTATGTCGGTGGCCTCACCGTTCATAATTTCATTCATAACGGCTTTGGCCATCTCATAGCCGATATCTTCCTTTTTCGATAGTTTGATAATTGCCTCTCCGATCATTTCATCATTCCCCTTTCTATTTTTTAACAGACTCCCGGAATCTCCGTCTCCTGTCTCATTGGGCTTTCCGGAAAGCCTTTTTGCCGATTCTCCCGCTTTTCCATCCGGATTTTTGTCAGAAACCGTTGTTTGCCTGTCAGGATTCCGAGAGACTGTCTTAACTTCGGAATGATCCCCGCTCTTTGTCCTGATATCATCCGGTCCGGCGGAATCTCCTGTCTTTTCTGTCCGTTTTTCACACCCTGCGGCATCTGTTGTACTGGCTGTTCTGCTTCCTGTTCCTCCGTCTGTCCTGCTTTTCGTCCCCTTTCCTGTCATACTGTCTGCTCTGCTGTCTGTCCTTCTTTCTGTCCTGCTGCCCGCCTTTTCTGTGCGCAGTCCTTTCCGGTTTTTCCCACCGGCTTTTCCGTCTTTTTGCAGGAAGTTCTCCATGATCCGCCTGCCTTCCGGTGTCAGAACAGACTCAGGATGGAACTGTACCCCATACACGGGATATTTCCGATGCTCCACCGCCATGATTTCCCCGTCACAGGTCACAGCAGTGACAATCAGATCCTCCGGTATGGTAACAGGATCTGCCGCCAGGGAATGATACCTTGCCACAGTCATCTCCCGTCCCATTTCCTGAAACAGCGTGCTGTCCGTATCCAGCTCCGCGGCAGACTGTTTACCGTGCATCAGCTCCCCGGCATAAGTGATCCTTGCACCGAACACCTCACAGATGGCCTGATGCCCCAGACAGATGCCCAGAACAGGAATCTTCCCCTGAAAGGTTCGGATGACATCCTCGCAGATGCCTGCATCCGCCGGTCTGCCGGGGCCGGGTGACAGAATGATGTGAGAGGGAGCCAGTTCAGCGATCTCCTCCACTGTCATCTCATCATTCCGGATCACTCGGATATCCGGATCCACGGATGCTGTCAGCTGGTATACATTATAAGAAAAGCTGTCGTAATTATCGATCAAAAGTATCATCCTTCCAGACCCTCCTGTGCGATTTGAATGGCATTCCTGACGGCCGCAGCCTTCTGAATGCACTCCCTGTATTCCTTCTCCGGTACGCTGTCCGCCACGATCCCCGCGCCGGAACGGATGAACACCTTTCCATTCTTGGAAAAAGCCAGCCGAATGGCAATACAGGTATCCAGATTACCTGTAAAAGACACGTAGCCGATGGCGCCGCCGTAGATCCCTCTCTTATTGTTTTCCAGTTCATTAATAATCTCACAAGCTCTCAGCTTCGGCGCTCCCGACAGAGTTCCCGCCGGCAGGATGGCATCCACCGCATCCAATGCGTCCCTGTCCTCCCGGATGATCCCGCCCACAGTGGAACCGATATGCATCACATGGGAATACCTTTCCACGGACATATATTTCTCCACCTCTACCGTACCCACCCTGCTGATCTTACCGATATCGTTCCTTCCCAGATCTACCAGCATATTGTGTTCCGCCCGCTCTTTCTCATCCTCAAGGAGTTCCTTCTCCAACGCCTGATCCTCTTCCCTGGTCTTTCCTCTGGGCCTGGTTCCCGCCAGAGGAAATGTGTAAAGCTTTTCGTCTTCCAGCTTTACCAGTGTCTCCGGACTGGCTCCGGCAATCTCCCCGTCCGTTCCGGAAAAGTAGAACATATAAGGAGACGGATTGGTGGTGCGGAGCACTCTGTAGACATCCAGCAGACTGCCTTCCATTTCCGCCTCCAGGCGGTTGGAGAGAACCACCTGAAAAATATCTCCCTCTTTGATATAATGCTTTCCTTTCTGTACCATGCCGCAGTACTCTTCTTCGTTAAAAAGAGGCTTAAACTCAGACTTTAGTATCAAAGGTTCCCCTGATGCCATTTCACCTTTCCGTATCAGCTGCTCCATATCCTCCAGTTCCAACATCGCTTTGTTATAATTTGTCTCAATGTCATCCGTCTTGATATTAACAATGAGAATGATCTTCTGCCTGTAGTTGTCAAAGGCGATCACTTTATGGAACAGCATCAGATTCACGTCCTGAAAGCCTTCCTCGTCCCTGGCATCCAGCTTCAGAGTCGGCTCGCTGTATTTGATATAATCATAGGAAAAGTATCCCACCAGTCCGCCCGTAAAAGAGGGCAGATATTCCATCCTTGGACCGCGGTTTTCCTCAATGATATTTCGGATGCAGGTACGGATATCCTCTGTGACAGTCTGAGTCGTCAGCTGACTCCGGAGCTTCGTATTCCCGTTATAGCAGGTGATCTCCATCAGGGGATCATATCCCAGAAAAGAATATCTGCCCCACTTTTTATCCGCCTCGGCGCTTTCCAGAAGATACACATGGGCGCTGACCTTCTTTAAGATCCTCAGCACCTCGATGGGTGTGGATGTGTCGGATAAGATCTCCGTGCTGACGGGTATCACACCGTAATTTCCTTCCCTTGCAAGCTTTTTGCATTCTTCAAGAGTGGGCTGCATTTTCATAATCATCATTCTCCTTTCCCTGTTCTGCCTCCCGCGAGCAAGCTCGCATATGCTGCTTTCATGACTTACTCCAGCCTTCGCGCGGCCACCTGCCATGGGGCTGTTTTCATAGACGGCTCCGCGCTTCTCATTGCACGCACAAAAAAATCCCTGACAAAATTAGTATTTTGTCAAGGACGGGATAAGCATTCACGATAAAACGTCGACAACATTTTATCTGTGATCCTATTTCATTGTTCCCGCGGTGCCACCTTGTTTCACTTAAATAAGTGCTCTTACCGGGATACCATCATATCCCTGACATCTCACGCGTGTCTCACGTCGCAATATACTCGGAAGAATCTGCACTTCAATGCTTTCCGCTTCCTTTCCCTGCGCCCTCCGTGGTCCATTTAACAGCCTGCGTTCTGACCTTTCTCAGCATCCGGTCTCTCTGTAAGTGCACGATAATGCCTGTTCGCATTACATACTATTTTTATCTCCACATCTACGGTTTGGGTTCCGCTATTTATTTTTTATAATATTACTCCTACCTTAAAATTGTGTCAAGATTTTTTTCAGGCTTTTTATATGCTCTGCAAGACTTTTTATAACAGTTCAGATAGCCCCTCCCGCGAAGTCAATAATTACAGTGTGTTCTTTGGACACATTTCTATGCAATTTTGCGAGACTTTTTAGGGCTCGCTTTTTCAAATACCTGCTCTCCATAAGCTTTTTTCAAGCCATGTTCTGTTTTCCACGCCTGTTCCCCACGCATCAAGTGCCAGCTGATAATTGTAAGAAACCTTTTTATCAACCTCCTCCAATTCCTTTCTGATCTCCTGCTGTCCAATCTTTAATTCTGACACATCCGATTCCAATCTTTCAAGCCTGATTTCCATGCGATCAAACCTTTTATCCATTTCGTCAAGGCGGCCTTCCACTTTGTCCATGCGACTTTCCATTTTGTCCAGGCGGCTTTCCACTCCGTCCAGGCGGTGATCCACCCTGTCAAGGCGTTCATTAACAGGGTATAACTTTACATCCATCAAATCTGAAATTGCCTGCAAATCTTCTCTTGTCAATGCCATAAATATGCGCTCCTTTCGCAGATCACAGGAAAGAGACACTATATGTACATGCTGCTGCCTCATCCCCATTTATTCAGTTTTACACAAGGGGACAAGTGAGCGAACTGCCCAAAAGTAAAAACCAGACCAACGATATTCCTTTTCCCGATATGTTATGATTAAAATAGCATATCCGATTGTTTTTGTCAACACTTTTTTCTCTGTTTTTCGTTTTATATATTGACACATAGTACAGCAAATATTAAGTTCCTGATTCCGCGGTTGCTCTGAACACATTGATTTTTCAGATGTTGCAGAAAATTGAAACATCAAAGACTTAATTTTGCTGTAACAGAATGTTCGCCGCGGTATGCGGTGGAAAAGACCTGGCCGAGAGAGCGGGTAAACTCACTGGCGGAAAGCGCCAGGATCAGCAATTATCTGGACGGCACCACAGATGATTTACGCCATTCCATGAAGGACGCCGGCATTGACTGCTCGGTGCTGCTTCCCGTGGTCACAAAACCGGAACAGCAGAGCTCCATCAATGAAATTGCCATAGAACTGAACCGCCATTTCCGGAACACAGGCCTGATATCCTTCGGCGGCATACATCCCGACAACGAAGACTACCGTCAGATCCTGCAGAACCTTGCCCGCAACGGAATAAAAGGGAGCAAGCATCATTTCCTGTGCCTGCGAACAGAATCTGATCATACTGATCCACGCAGGATATGATATCAGCCACCCTGATCAGGAATATTCCACAGTCCCCCATATCGAATCCATGCCGGATACCCTGGATCCCCCAAAGCTTGTATTGGCGCATATGGCGGCTGGAACTGCTGCAGCTTTAGCTTAAAACTGTCTCTAAAATGAATGTTGTGGAATAGATGCATTTCATAACTCAGGAAAAGTATTCGAACAGAAAGCCGTCTTTGATATCGCCTTCGCAGTGTTCCGTACTGCGGGTGTGGTATCGGAGACGGCTCTGCAGATGCCGGGGAACTCCCAGGGATGCTGTGATCATTTACAGAAAATCAAACCCGGTTGCTGATTTTATCAATATAGTAATCTAAAAGTTCATAGATCCAGTCATGAAGTATTGAAAATCTGAATCCCAATGCATTCGCCTTTTCGGTATTTATGCTGTATTCCGGTGCTCCATTATAGGGAGCTGTCTCTCCCGTTCGGTCAATGGCTGCATTCGTCCCGGTTTTCTTTTCAACATATTCGATGATCTCCCTTATGGAAATCGTGCCTTCGGAACTTCCGTTGACGGCTCCTCTGATATCCCGGTCAACCAGAAATGCCATAAACTTTCCCGCTTCCACAGAATGTATAAATCCCATCCGGGCATCCAGGTTATCTATGCTCATGGGAATGGATCTCATGGTGTGTTCCACATAATACAGCAGTCTCTTTGTGTAATCATCCTTTCCCAGCACAAAAGGATATCTTACGGCAACCCAGTTTCTGTGGGAATATTCCTGCCATAAAGCGTATTCAGCCTGACGTTTTATCTCTTCATACGGAAATGCTTTTCTGTCACACCATACCAGTTCTCCGGCATCCCCATTAAAATCAGATTCCACTGTATTTCTGTGTATGGGATCGTAAACCGATGTGCTTGACATATGAATGTATCTATCGTGATCTACAGTTTCCATCACATACTTTATGTCATTTGAGCAATAAGCGATTTTGTCAATCACAACATCATAATGTGTGCCGCTCAAAGCATTTTTCATGCTTTCGCCGTTTGTTCTTTCTACGATCACCCGCTTCACTCTGTCTCCGTATTCATCAGAAACTTTGCCTCTTGTGGCGATAGTGACATCATGACCTTGTGCCAGAAGCTCATTTACCATATGTATGCCAAAGAACCTTGTGCCGCCTAATACCAAAATATTCATTTTATCATTCACCTTTCTCCTTCACGGATCAAACTGTCTATTCCCTCAAGTAGCAAGTCAAACGGGCATGTCCCATGCTCATTTGACAAATGCCGCGAGAGTCACAATATCAAGGTATCCAGGGTATACTTTCTGCTCTGCGGCGCTGCCGGATCGATACTCCGGCGGAGTATTTGATCACAATTCACAGGAATCCACCAGGAAATAAAAGCCGTCCTCATCCTGCCTTGCCATATCCCCAGTGTAGAGCCAGCCATCCCTGATCGTCTCCGCAGCAGCTCCTCATTGCGGTAATAACAGGTCATGATGCCAGGCCCTTTCACGCAGAGCTCTCCCACTTTCCCCGGAGTCACTTCCTGCCCGTTCCGTGATAAATCTGTTCCATCTCTGCCGCCCGGGTCAGACTTTGATGCTTATGTAAGATTGCCTTGGGAAATCCCGTGGTTCCCGAAGAAAAATATATGGCTCCGAAATCCTCCTCCGTGATTTCCACATCAGGGGAATGACTGGAACAGTCTGCTACCAGTTCATGATAGCTCTCCGCAAAGCCGGGGCAGTTATCTCCCACATAGATCAGCAGACGCCCCTTGCTGAGCCGCTCCGCATTCACCTCGATCCTGCCGATAAAATCGTGGCCGAAAACGATCATATCCACTTCCGTCAGCTCCGCACAATATAAGATTTCCTCCGCGTCATAACGGAAGTTAAAGGGCTCGGCAATGGCGCCGCTCTTCAAGACACCGAAATAGATCGGCAGCCACTCCAGACAGTTGTACATCAGTATGGCAACCTTGTCCCCTTTCCTGATCCCACGCCCATCAGCATGTTCGCAAAGCGGTTCGCCTTTTCGTCAAAGACACTCCAGGTGATCTCCCTGCGGTAAGGTTCGAACCGGTCCGGCTCGATCAGACCATATTCCTTCCAGGTAGTCCTGCGGGTGTCCTTTTCATCCGGGTTCAGCTCCACCAACGCGACTTCCTCCGGGTAAAGCCTCGCGTTTCTCTCCAGAAAATCTGTAACTGGCATCTTATCTTCCTCTCGTGTTATTCTCGATTGTCAGCTCTTATGAATTCAGCTTATCCATCTTCCCTTTCAGATCAGTTGAAATCTCATTCACCATATCGGCGGACGCTGCTATCTCTTCGGTGGATGCCGCCAGATTCGTGACCCGCAGATTGACGCTGTCAATGATATCGATGAGCTTTTTGGCATCTGTGAGAAGCCGGGTGATCGCCTCCTGGATCTGCGTCTTGTTGGAATCACTGTCGCTTGCCGCATCCTTGGAGAAATCCGCCAGTTTCTTGATATTCTCCGCAATGATGGCAAAGCCTCTTCCGGACTCTCCGGCTCTTGCCGCTTCTATGCTTGCATTAAGCGCCAGCAGATTCGTCTCTTCCGCCACATTTGTAATTTCATTATTGTTCTCCTCCAGCTTCACAAGCAGTCCCTGGATATTTTCCAGAGATGTCTGCAGCTGGTCACAGAAAGTGACCACATCCGCCATGGAAGCGGATATACCCGTACTCTCCTCCGCGTTGCTGCTATTTCCCTGGGACATTTCACCGATAGAGCGGTCCAGGCTTGCAAAGTCCTCGCTCACCTCGTCGATCAGTCTGGAGATCAGCTCGTTCTTTTCCATGATTTCAGCATTCTTGAGCTCCATTTCTTCCGCCAGCTCTTTCGAAAGCATATTTTCCTTCTCCACCCTGCCCTTTACGTACTGGACACAATTATCCTTATGATTACACCCATTATAAATAGCTTTGGCCATTCCCTTACAGGTATTATAACCACAGGCGGAACAATTGATCGCCCTCTGGGCTTCCGTCTGCTTGGCCATCTCCAGATAAATGGCATCCAGCTCGGCCTCACTGGGCTTTCTGATCTCCAGCCCTTTGGACTGATCCGTATAATGCCTTATGAAATCATTGATATCCAGATTCTTAAACTGCTTATTGAGCCTGTCAAGCCTCTGCTTCGGCGTCAGCTTCCTGCTGAATGCATGCCCCTTGCCGCCCCGCTTACTGGCCTCCCTGATCCTCTGCAGTTCATAGAGGATATCATCCGTAGCCGTCCTGGACTCCTCCACACCGGTGCCGTAAATACATCCCTGCGCACAATTCAGGGCATCCACCATAAAAGGAAGCTCCTTCCCCTTCAGCACTCTGTCCCTGTAATCCTCCAGGAACTCATAGACATGCCTTTCGCCCTCAACCTGCCGGATAAATACCTCCTCACCGCAGAACCAGTAGACATTCTCCTTCAGCCCGCCCGGCATGGGGTATATGGATCCCAGTCCGTACTCGATCTCATCCTTTACGGCAGGACCGGAAATATTGTGCTCCCGCACATATTCCATCAGATGATCAAAGGTAACATTATAGGATACATAACCGCCGCAGTCAGGGTCATCTATCTCATTCTTTTTCGCGATACAGGGACTGATAAATGCCAGCTTGTCCTGTATCTTCATATATTTTTTAGCATATATCGCACCGCACATCATAGGGGAATGGACCGGCATCAGACGCGGGAGCAGCTCAGGGAGATATCTTTCCACATATCTTACAACTGCAGGACATGGCTGGGAGATTCCGCCGGTAAAATTATGCTCCGTAATATACTTGATGTATCCCCAGGTAGTGATATCCGCACCGAAACTGACGCTGATGATCCGATTCACGCCAAGCTGCTTCAGTCCTCCCAGTACACTGCCGTATTCCTTAGGATAATTGGCCAGAAACGCCGGGGCTAAGAGCAGGGATATTCTCTCTCCCTTTTTCAGATCCTCAAAGAATCTCTCCGTATCATCACGAAAGCTTCTGGCCTTGTGCGCGCAGGCGTCAAAGCAGGCTCCACAGTTGATACACTTCTCACCATCCACGATAATCCTGTTCTCACCATTTTCCTCCACAGCATGATTCGCAGTGAGGACAGGGCATACTGAAATACATTTATTGCAGCCGACACAGTTGTCGTTGGTATAAATTAATGCATCCGTCTTCTGATTTTCCATATGTACCTCCGTAGTATATGATCCACAGACCCACATGCTGATTTATGTCACAGCACTGTAATACAGTTTATCATAAACACGGGAGAAAATCAAATGTACATGCAGGCATGACCACCTGACTCATTGCCTGCGGACTACAGTTCAGATAGTCCCTCCCGCGAAGTCTAAATTGTGTTCCTGTGCAATTTTGCCAGACCTGCAGAAATAAATGCAGGATCAGCAAAAGGAAATATTCGGTCGAAAAAAGATCCTCCCAAACAAAGCAATGCGCTTCATCCGGGAGGATCGTCTGTTTTCCTTTATTTTTTGTCTCTCCGAAGTACCAGGTGCTGGGGCAGACCATTGACCATAAACGGCTGATAATCTCCCTGGATCAGCGGCTCAATGTAATTGATAAATTCATCGGTTACATAGTTGCCTTCCTTATTAACCCACTCACGGGGAACCAACTTCTCATTGTTGGCAATGCGGTGTACATCATAAATTCCTGCCGCACTCATATAAGGATCGTCGGAAACTCTGTCGATGACCACCATTTTGCCGTTATCCCCTTCGTCCGCAGCCTTCACGGCAGCCCCGCCTACCATGAACGCCTCGTTGATATCCACCCGGGATGCCATGTGGGACGCGCTTCTCTGCATGGTGGAGAACTCGATGCTGCGGGTCTTGCATCCGATCTCAGCACTTAAGAAATTCGCCAGATAGGAAGCCGTACCCTGCAACTGCTTGTGTCCGAATGCATCCACATAATCCGCGTTGCCGGACAGTTCGCAGACATACCTGCCGTCTTCCAGTTTGATTCCCTCGGATACCGCGATCACGATGGATTCCTTCTTTGTCAGAAGCTCCTGTGTCTTCTTCAGGAACTTGTCTATATCAAAAGGGATCTCCGGCAGATAAATAAGGTCAGGACCGTCACACTCTTCTGTCTTTGCAAGGGCAGTCGCTCCTGTCAGCCATCCCGCATTACGTCCCATAACCTCAATGATAGTGATCATATCCTTATGATAGGCCAGTCCCAACGCATCACAGATTACTTCTTTAGTGGATGCGGCAATATATTTCGCAGCACTTCCAAAGCCCGGTGTATGGTCTGTCAGAGCCAGGTCATTGTCGATGGTCTTGGGCACGCCCAGGAATTTCTGGGGATGTCCCTTGATGATCGCATAATCGGACAGCTTCTTGATGGTATCCATGGAATCATTCCCGCCGATATAAATAAATGCTTCAATCTCCAGTTTATCGAGAATTTCAAAGATTCTCTCATAAATCTCCAGATTCTCATGGATCTCCGGAAGCTTATAACGGCAGGAACCCAGAAAGGCGGAAGGAGTTCTCTTCAGCAGCTCAATATCCATGTCCGAATGGATCTGGGTAGACAGATCTACATACTGCTCGTCCAGAAGTCCCTGTATTCCGTGCAGCATTCCGTATACCTTATGGAATCCTCTCTCGATTGCAGTCTTGTAAACCCCTGCCAGACTGGAGTTGATAACAGCGGTAGGACCTCCCGACTGTCCAACGATTATGTTACGCTTCTTTTCCAACTTTAAAATGCCTCCTTTAACTGATTTGCATAGATTTTCGCCATCCCTGCGGTATCTATACAGATTTTTCGCCCGCAAAGACATACTCCGCATTTTACTATACCAAATTTTGGGCGGCTTGAACAGTCTTTTTTGCATGAAAAACTTCGTTTTGGTTATCTGCTCCGCCATTCTTTTGACCACACTTCCTATGCCTGATGTTTGATAACCTCAATTACGCTTGTCATATGGTATTTTATCAGGAAAATCTGATTTGAATACATTGGAAACTCGTATTTGGCTTTATAGAGCAGGGGATAAAACCATCTCTCGGTCTCTTTGATATACTCCGCCATTTTCTCTTTGGAAAAGCCTGCTGCCATACTGGAAATATTGTTGCAGCGATCCAACAGCTTGACCATCACAGCAATGGCATTCCGGGAAATCCGTTCATAATATTGTTCCTCATCATCATCAGTTTTGGTCAACAGGGAAACGGCTGTTTTTGTCTCCTGGTTGACCTGAAGCTCATCACAGGACACCCCGCAGTCCTCGCATACGTCATGAAGCAGCGCCGTGGAAATCAGATTGTCATCGTCCAGTCCCAGAGCAAGCGCATGACAGGAAATCAGCAATGGATGATAAATGTAAGGAACCTTGTCCTTTCCCTTGCGGATCTGTCCTTTGTGAAGCTCCCGCGCATAGGGCAGGACCCTGGAAGTCTGATACAGCTTTTTTACGTTGGCATAGGTTTTTATGTAGGTGTACATTCTCCCTTCATCAAACAGTCTGTCAGAGAGCGAATTCTGAAAATCAATAAATACATTCTCCTCCTTCACCCCGGTCAGCAGCCAGTCAGTAGTCACCTGATACAGAGAAGCGATCTCCGCCAGCTTGTCAATATCCGGCGAGGTTTCATCCCTCTCCCACAGGCTGACCGCCTGAAAGGAGACATTAAGCCGCTCCGCGACCTCCCGCTGTGTCATCCCCCGCTCTTTTCTTGCTGCTGCCAGACGTTCTGAAAGTTTCGTCACTGTTTTTTCCTCCCGTACATGATTACTGTCTAAATTATAACGCACAGGAGATAAAAAATACAGCATAAGTATCTTGAATGTTCCATGCATGGATTCAAGAACTGTTTTATTCCGTTTTATTTCCTCATGTTTCCTGCCTCCAAAGCCCCCGCAGCACTCCTCAAGTTTCCACAGATGCCGGCATCCGCTTTGACTCATTGCCCGAAGGAATAAACCGGTGCCATCTCAGCCGGTAACATTCAAGCGTCGGTTGACAACCTTTTGGCAATATTCCGCTGCGTTTTCCCCGGCAAGAACTTTCCGGCGCACATTTCTCCGATCCAAAACCGGAAAGGCTTCTTCCCATTGCTGACTCGTGATA
>CAMWWF010000018.1 GCA_947177885.1 uncultured Lachnospiraceae bacterium | reverse complement strand
TGATATATTCGGTATACTGAGGTTCCCCGCCCACCATTTCATAGCTCTCACCCTCTATTCCGAAAACATAGAGCATGTGTCCCTCGTCCGTATAGCCGTAATTCAGGAACTGAGCCGCCAGTTCTTTGTTTTCGCAGCTGTTTGTGATAACTGCAGTCTTGCCGATAACATCCGTCTTATAAAATCCGTAAAGCGACTTGTCCCCGTCGTTTTCTACCAGATTGTGAAGTCCTGCCAGACTGTAATCTTCAACATCCCTGTTGGTCTGGAGCCAGGTTCCGATGCCTCCTCCGAGTGCGCCTGTGGAAACACCGGAGGTGCCCGAAAGCATATTTGCCGTAACAGTAGCCGCGTCATTCGTAGAGAAATTGGCGTCAAGCAATCCCTCATTATAAAGCTGGTTCAAATACGCAAGCACATCCTTGTACTCCTTTTCCGCATATCCGATGTGCACCGTCCCGTCCTTCTGATAGACATCCCTGGTGACAAGGCCGAAGGGGGAAGTAATCGTGCCGTAATCCAGAAGTTCTTCCAGGTTCTTGGAAGTAAATGTCATAGGGATCTCCACATTTAGCTCGTCTTTGAACCTTGAGAGCATGTCATGGAACTCTTCTGCCGTATCGATCTGAGTCACTTCAAGGCCCAACTGCTCGCACCAGTCATCCCGCACCGTCAGTCCATAGCCTGTCTTGATCTTATCGTCCCCCATGATGAAGGTAAAGCCGAATACCTGATTCTGCTGGTTAGTACTGCCCTTCATGATATTCTCGTCACTGTTAAGCACCTCCCAGTAGTCAGGCGCATTCTGCTGTAAAAATTCCGCATCCATGGGAAAGATCACTCCGTCTTCTATGGCTTTGATCTCTCCTCCGCTATAATTGCTCTGGAAATTAAATAAGATGATGTCCGGCAAATCGGGAGATGCAAGCAACAAATTCATGGCCTTATTATCCGCCACATGCACCATCTCAAGCTCCACTCCCGTCTTCTCCTGAACAGCTGTCCCAATAGGAAGATCTGT
The DNA here is from genome assembly GCA_947177885.1 of uncultured Lachnospiraceae bacterium. Next base: position 15,734 of record CAMWWF010000018.1, on the reverse strand, counting down.
CCAGGAATCAAATCTGTCCGACCATTCGTTTGCAAGTGTCATTCCAAAAGTAAGTTTCCCCGCCCCTGCAATGGGATAGGTGACGGAGGCGTCGGCGTCGGGCGCAGGCACCTCTCCTGATGCTGCAGATGAAGTATCTTCCCTATTGTCGGCGACGATACTCCCCTGCGTTCCCTGTGACTCTGAAGATGCTGCATTGCCGCCATCCCCGCAGGCCGCAAATCCGGCTGTCATTCCGGCAACAATACTTAACGTCAGGCATTTTCTGATTCCCTTTTTCATATGGTACCCTCCTGTTCTGTTATAACAGTCTCTCCAATTCTCCCCTGGTTTGCGGAGCGTCCATGAGACTCTATGGGATTCTGCATCCCCGATGCCTTCGGATTCTATTCGCATCCGATAAGGCTGTTGACTGTGTCTGAGGCCATTATATAAAACCGAACCTGCTGTGGTAAGTGACAATTTCCCTTCCAAACGGACAAAAAGCAGTAATGTCATGCTTAACACGGTTTTTGTCCTTTCTTCCTTTTTATTGTCCTGGACTTATATTTTCCCCTTTGTTATAATGATTAACAGACAAAACGCAAGCTGGACCGGCTTGCGTTTTCAACACGGGGCGAGCCAAATCTTCTACCCGGCTCGGCTGCCTGCGCAAAGAACGGTGTGCACACCCTCTGTACTTTGCGTTATGGAGGATCAATATGAAAAAAGAAGAAAGGAATATGCCTGCTGGGACAGTTCTTATCCATTGGATCATGACCTGTATCATTATCCTGCTGATCCCTGTTGTAAGCATAATCATCAATTTTCTGATAAGTCGCAGAATCATCGACGAACATGTCCGGGACAGCCACGGTGTGATCGTGTCTTCCCTTCAGGACGATATCGATGACAAGCTGCGCAGCATAAACAACTTAAGCTATCTGCTCATACTGGACAACAACTTTTTAAAGTTGCCTGAAAGCGCCGATGACCACGAATTTTTTCAACGGGCGCAGGTCTGCTACGATGTCCTGAACAACTACCGTTACATACATAACGATATGGGGATCATGCTGTACTATCCCTCCCGGGACTACATCGTTACAGGAGACGTGTCCAATTCCTCCCTTTCCATATATACATCCATGCACTACACCTACCGCGGCGGAATGCCTTCCTATGAAGATTGGATGTCCGTCATAAGAGATGACTATACCAAGTCCCGCTTTTTTATGAGTGATTACTGCAACTACAATCTGGCCGGTTCTCCTTCCTTTGTCTTTGCCTGTACCAATCCATTTGTCAGCCGGCAGGAATTGAACTATAATATATTAGTTACCACAAGCAGTCGTTTTATTAACACTTCCATGGAAGATCTGGCGCAGCATACTTTTTTCATATGCGACAGCGACGGAAACGTGCTCTATTGTTTCGGCGATCCTTTGGAGGGAGTCATGTCCATCCCTCCGGCTGCCCTGGACGGACACACGACATTAAAACTCTCCGGCCGGAATTATTTCACCAGCAGTATGGCATCGGATGTCACAGACTGGTACTATGTACTCTGTACACCTTCCTCCTTGTATTTAAAAGATTCCGCCGATATGCTCAAAATAACGCTTATCAGCACATTTGCCGCATTGGCAATGGGAATCCTGGTGGTTATTTTTACTCAATACCGTAATTACAGACCCGTAAAACGGCTTGTAGAGTCAATACCAGACACCATCAAGGAGGCAAAAAACAATGAATTCATGCAGCTTGAAGCATACCAGGAAGAAATGCACCGGCTGAACCGCTCCATGCAAAGCCGCCTGGACGACATGTCACAAAACATCCAGAAAATGTATTTTTACGCCAAATTGAAAGGCATCCGGCTGCATACAAGGGAACAGGATCTCATAAGCGCCATGTCCCTTGACTTTTCCGGGAAGTATTTCTGTATCGTTTCCATCTATGTCGGAAGCGAAAGCTTTTCATCGGATGACACATTAAAGAACCGGGAACTTCTGCATTTCTGTCTGGATAATGTTGTAAGGGAAATGCTGGCGGGGCGATTCCCCTTTGAGCATATACTTGACGAGTTCTTCCATGTATTCTTTTTTATGATAAAAGAGAAACAGCGGGAGGAATGGGATCATTCAGGAGAAGAATATATGCATCATCTGAATGACTTTTTCGAGCGCCACTTCCACTTGCAGCTATATACCATTCTAAGCCCTGTTTATAATGATTTTGAAAATACTCCTGACTATTATGCGAACGTGGTGTCTTCCATAGAAGAACACTGTGCGGAAAGCATTCCCGGCGTATATACCGCCTCCCGCCATTCCCGGGATCTTCCCATGGAGCGGCGGGATCGAAGCAGATATGCCGTCGCAATACATCAGGCCATATTTCGACGGGACTTCGCAAAGGCAAGCGAGGCTGTCAGGGACTATACAGAGCATCTGAAGACCACCCATGCCACAGATATCATTGTGTGCTACAATATATATTCCATGATCTCATCCATTCTCATGGATGCTGAAGATTACATCGACCAGACCACCAGAGATGCCATTGACGCCTGTCTCGCCGATTCCTTTTATCCGGAGAATGTGGCGCAATGTGAGGACCAGATGAACCAGGTATTGTCCTGTCTGTGCAATACCGGAGATGCGCAGACACCGGATGCGGCTGACAGAGAATCGCTCCTTGTCAGGAAAATTAAAAATTATATAGACAACTTTCACGCCGACACCAGTCTGAATGTAACAGCCGTAGCTGATGCCATGGCCCTTTCCCCCAACTATATGTCTAAAATATTCAAAAACCATACGGGAGAAGGCCTGCTAACCTATATCAATCAGGTACGGATCAAACATGCCAAGGAGCTGCTTGCATCCTCAAACATAAATGTGGACGAGATTGCTGTCATGGCAGGCTTCTCAAATTCCCGCTCATTCCGACGTAATTTCCAGAATATGACAGGAATCACGGCATCAGATTACCGCCGCAGGGCACAGTTAAATAAGCCGACGGTATAAACCGAACCGGCAGTGGTTTTATATACAGCATTTCCTGCATATGGCAGACTTTCAAAATAAATGTGTCTTGCTTTTCAAAATAATATGCCTGGGAAATACATATTCAGACACGCTCTAAGAAAATCAGATACTACACTAAGGAGGACAGTTTATGAAACAAAAGCCAAATGTTATCTTTTTCTTCACCGACCAACAGCGCTATGACACAACCGGGGCAGCCGGCAATCCCTGCGGCCTGACACCTCATTTCGACACCATGGCTTCCGACGGAACCTACGCCCAGTATGCCTTTACTCCGCAGCCTGTCTGTGGTCCCGCCAGGGCGGCGCTGCAAACCGGAAAATACGCCACCACCACCGGAAATTACAAGAATTCCATTGTGCTGCCCAAAGAGCACCGCACTATGGCGGATTACTTTAACGATGCGGATTATGACACAGGTTATATCGGAAAATGGCACTTGGCGGAAGGCAGAACCGCTGTGCCCGGAGAACAGCGCGGCGGATACAAATGGTGGCTGGGAGCCAATTCCCTCGAGCACACCTCCACCGCATATGATACCACTGTTTACGACAATGACAACACTCCGGTCAAACTCCCCGGTTACAGGGTAGATGCTCTTACGGATGCCGCCATACGCTTCATAGGCGGAAAAAAGGATTCCGGAAAGCCGTTCTTTCTGTTCCTTTCCTTTCTGGAACCGCATTTCCAGAATTGCTTCGATGATTTTCCCGCTCCGGATGTCTACCAGAATATTCCGCCCGCTTATATGCCTCCGGATCTAAGCGCACTGCCCGGCACAGCCTGGCAACACATGGGCGGATACTATGGGATGGTCAGACGTCTGGACGAAGCTCTGGGGAGGCTGAGAGATGCATTAAAGAGTCTTAATATGACGGAAAATACCATATTAGTGTATACATCCGACCACGGCTGCCACTTTAAAACGAGGAATTCGGAGTACAAGCGGTCCTGCCATGAAAGTTCCATCCGCATTCCCCTGTCATTTTATGGAGGCCCCTTCACGGGAGGCGGAAAGCTACGGGAGAAAGTCAGCCTGACCGACCTTGCGCCCACCATCCTGGATGCCTGCGGACTTCCTGTTCCGGAGGACATGCAGGGGCGCAGCATTATGCCATATGTCCGCCGTGAGAAAACCATCCCCTCCAGAAAAGATATTTTCATACAGATCAGCGAGAGCCAGGTGGGACGTGCCATCCGGACGGACAGATGGAAATACTCCATAGAGGCACCTGACAGTGATCCTGTGAAAGACAGCTCCAGTGATGAGTACACGGAGACCTTCCTCTACGATCTGGAACATGATCCCTATGAGCTCCACAACCTGATCCACTCCGCAGCCCACGAAAAAGTCTGCCTTACTCTGGCAGAAAAACTGAAAAAGTGTATGAAAGAGGCCGGGGAGAAAGAGCCCGTCATACACCCTGCTCCGAAGGAGAAGATCGGTCAGCTCATGGTATTCGAAGGGGAAGAAAACCTTTGAGAACAAGCCTTTGTCTCATGTAATATACGATTCAGCGGGATGAATATTTTTACCGTTATCTCGTTCGACAGGTGAACCGCCGTAACCGGAAAGGCATAAACATCAGCTATACCTTCCATACAAACGGTCTCCTGTCGGACAGATCCCGGGCGGATTTCATTTTCTATATCTGGTGCCTCACCACTCCATATTCATCGTCCAACCGAAAATAGGGACACGCCCGCTGTGTACCTGACAGAAATCGATACATCTCATCCTCGTCCAGATTCACCAGACAGCAATAGCACTCATAATCCTCATCGTAAACGTAATTGACACATGCGTCACAACACTCAGCAGCCATTCCTCTCTCCTCCTGTCAGTTCCGGTCTCATGCCGGGGCGGATCCTGAACTCTCAAAACAGCCATTTCCGGATTTACTGCCGGATCGTGCCATGCAGGTGCGCATAAATATCGCGTTTACCCACACCCCGATCCTTTGCCACCTGCTTCATCGCCGATTTACCGTCCATACCCATCCGCTCGTAATGAGCCATATGCTCTTCGATCGTCATAGCCTCCCATGAGGCGATCTCTTCCCTGCGCTTCTCCTCCCGGCTCCTGCCCTCCACCACCAGAACATATTCCCCTCTGGGCTCTTCCTTCTTATAGTATTCTGCCGCCCTCTCCAATGTTGTAGGCATGACAGTCTCAAACTTCTTCGTCAGTTCCCTGCACAGGGTGATTCTGCGCTCTCCCAGCACTCCATAGAGCTCTTCCAGCGTTTTCACCAGATGGTGGGGTGCCTCATAGAGGATCATGGTGCGGCTCTCTGTCGTCAACTCCTCAAGCACCTCCCTGCGCTCCCTTTTATCTGACGGAAGAAATCCTTCAAAGCAGAATCTTCTTGTGGAAAGTCCCGAAAGAGTCAGCGCAGTGATACACGCTGCAGGACCCGGCAGAGAAGTCACAGGTACATTACTCTCATGACACATCTGCACCAATACTTCGCCCGGATCGGAGATCGCAGGGGTCCCCGCATCGGTGATCAGCGCAATATCCTGCCCCGAAAGAAGCTGCCCCACAAGCTGTCTTGCCTTCTCCACCTTGTTATACTCATGATAGCTGGTCATGGGCGTGTGAATATCAAAGTGGTTCAGCAACTTAATGCTGTTTCTGGTATCCTCCGCCGCTATCACATCCACCGCCCGCAGTGTATCCACCACCCGAGGCGTCATATCCCGCAGATTTCCTATGGGTGTCGCGCACAAATATAATGTACCTGCCATATTATTCCTTTCCTCCTGTAGTGCCAAAAGACAATACGCTCACTGATCGGCCCAACAGAATATTTTACAGTCCGGCCTTCTGCCGAATTGCTGCAAAAGTATTCACTTTTCACCGCTCTGACAGCAACAATCTTCTCTCAGTACCCATACACCTCACGAATCTCCGGCATATACTCCCCGGGAGCTCCAAACACGATCAACGGCTTTTCCACAGTCATACGGGATTTTCCTCCGCGCACCGCCTCCAGAAGCACCATGTTCGGTTCCCTGTCCACATAGGGATAGACCAACTGCATCCGCTTGGGCTCCAGTTTATACTGTACCAGTAAAGTCATGATCTCCGCCAGACGGAATGGCCGGTGTACCAGAAAGAAATGTCCACCCGGTTTCAGCAGTCCGGCAGTCTGCCTCACAACATCCTCCAGTGTGCAGAGAATTTCGTGGCGCGCGATGGCCTTGGAATCCTGTGGATTGGTGATCCCATGATCTCCGATCATATAGGGAGGGTTGCAGGTAATACAGTCAAAAGAAGCAGACGGGAACATACTGCCTGCTTCTTTGATATCTCCGGTTACAATCTCTATTTTTTTCGACAGATCGTTTAAAGCCACACTGCGTGAAGCCATATCCGCACTCTCCGTCTGAATCTCCAGACCGATCAGATGACGGCAGTGATACTTCCCCTCCATGAGCAGGGGAATGATTCCCGTGCCTGTTCCCAGATCCAGCAGCGTATCCGTCTCCTTCGCATGAGCGAAACCTGTCAGGAGAACCGCATCCATGCCAAAGCAGAATTTCTTCGGGTTCTGGATAATTTGATATCCATTGCGCTGCAGATCATCGATTCTCTCGTTCTCCTTAAGACTGACTGTCATCCTGCCTTGACCTTCCTTCCTGTCTGGGCCTGGTATCATGACGGTATCTGGGCTTGTAATCACGACGCTGATACCCATCCTGACGCTGGCCGTCCTGCCTGTGACTGTGCTGTCTCTGACGGCTGTACTTACGCTGACGATTCGCCAGCCCTTCCAGACGCTGTCCCTCACGGTTATCACGGCGCTGATACCCGTCCTGACGATGACCATCCTGTCTGCGGTTATCCTGCCTCTGGCGGTTATATTGTCTCTGACGGTTATCCTGCCTGCTCTGTCCGTCCCGATGCTGGTTCTCACGGCCATCCCGGTGCTGACCATTGTCCTGATGGAATCCTTCCGACTGACCTTCCCGGTTACCGCGATGCTGATCGTTCTCCTGATAAGAATTCTCCGACTGGCCCTCATGATTACCGCGATACCGGCTGCTCTCCGGATAAGTCACCTCCGACTGGCCCTCATGATCACCGCGGTGCTGGCCGTTCTCCCGATTAGAATTCTCCGGCTGGCTCTCATGATTACCATGATGCTGGCTGTTTTCCCGATAAGCCCCCTCCGATTGGCCTTCAGGGTTGCTGCGCTGCCGGCCATTCTCCTGACAGGAGTCATCCTGGCGATGACCGCCGCGGCGCTGGTTATTTCCCTGGAAACGGCTCTCCTGCTGTCCGTCCTGACGGCGACCGTTGCGGCGCTGGCCGCCCTCCTGACGTGAATCCTCCTGCTGTCTGTCCTGACGGTGATTGCCCCGGCGCTGGCCGTTCTCATGACGATCCCCGCTTTCCTGGATTTCCTGCGCCTCTTCCTCCTCCAGACGCTCCAGCTCCTTTAATTCCTCCTTGGAAAGCTCCACGTTTTCCTTTTTGCCGTGTCTCCGCTTAAAAGCAAGCCTGTCCACTTCATATTCACGGATTTCCTTTTCATCTCCCACGTCCACCACTACCTTGACCAGCTGGCGGAGCACATTGACGCTCTGTACCTCTCCTTTCAATCCATCATCGGTGGTAACATAATCGCCAATACCCGGCAGTCTGCGGTTCAGTTCTTCATATGTCTCTTCCTCATTCTTCAGACAGCACATCAGCCTTCCGCAGACACCGGAGATCTTAGTGGGATTCAACGAAAGATTCTGTTCCTTTGCCATTTTGATAGACACCGGGACAAAGTCCGATAAATAGCTGTGACAACACAGAGGTCTTCCGCAGATACCGATGCCGCCTACGATCTTCGTCTCATCCCGGACTCCGATCTGGCGCAGTTCAATCCTTGTCTTAAATACGCTTGCCAGATCCTTTACCAGCTCGCGGAAATCAATGCGTCCGTCTGCAGTAAAATAAAAAAGTACCTTATTATTGTCAAAAGTGTACTCCGCATCAATGAGCTTCATCTCCAGACCATGCTTTTGGATTTTCTCCAGACAGATCTTGTAGGCTTCCTTCTCCTTCTCCTTGTTGCCCGCTTCCTGTTCCATATCCCGCTGATTGGCAATACGGATCACAGGTTTCAGCGGCTGTACCACCTTTTCGTCCTCCACTTCGGAAACACCGGACACCACCGTTCCAAACTCGATGCCTCTGGCGGTCTCCACGATCACATGATCGCCTCTCTTTATCTCAAACTGCAGGGGATCAAAGAAATAAATCTTGCCCGCTGTGCGAAATCTTACTCCTATTACCTTTGTCATCTATCCACCTCACCGGCATTTCATGCCTTCTTATTAAGAGCTGTTCCTGACAGCCAAACAAATTGCAGCCGACAGTGTATACACACCATCGACTGTCATTTTAACATATATCTTTCTAAAAAGCCACCGTTTTCAGGCCGTTTTACTTCAATTACCAAATCCGCTGCCGCCATTTATTCCGTTACGGCAGCTGATACAGAGGAACTCCGTGTACTCCCTGGGATCACAGGAACAGCGACAGCGCGCAAAACATCCGTCAACTGTTCTCCTGAATAGTCAGCATCAGCAGTTCCATCGTCAATTCAAAGTTCACGTTGGCATCCAGACGCCTTTTTGCCTTCTCCAAAGCTTCGATAATATTCTCTATTCCCTCATAACTGCTGTGCTGTGCCGTCTTTCTCAGAGACTGGATTTCCTCCCGGAACACCAGATTGTTGACATCGTTGGTAGCTTTGAAGAGCAGCACATCCCGGTACCAGATCGCAATGATATCCAGATAATCATTGATCTCCAGCTTATACTCGGTTATCTTCCGGATAGCGGCGATCATCTCATTTAATTCCATCTCGCCGATATATTTCAGAAGAGACAGCGCTTCCGCTTTTACATTTTCAAAGTCCTCGCTGGACGCCAGCGCTTTCGCCTTTCCGATATTACCTCTGGCAAATGCCACACAGACCTCCGCCTTGTAATCCGGCACTTCCATTTGGTGCATCAGGAATTTTTTCACTGCTTCATCCGCTACCGGCTTCATGTTCAATACCACGCAGCGGCTTAATATAGTGGGCAGAAGAGAATTCACATTAGCGGTCAGAAGCAGGATCACCGTATACTCAGGCGGCTCCTCCAAAGTCTTTAACAGCGCATTCTGTGCCTGCACCGTCATCTTTTCCGCATCATTGATCATATATATCTTCCGGGAACTGCTGTAAGGCTTGATCGCCACATCATTGTTCACCTGCGTGCGGATATCGTCCACACTGATCGTGTTCGGTTTCTCATGGAACACCCGGATGATATCCGGATGATTGTCGGAGAGCGCCTGTTTACAGGAACGACATTCCTGACAGGGCTCCACCTCACCCTTTTCACACTGTAATGCCATGGCGAAGACTCTGGCGATAAATTCCTTTCCGGAAGATTTTTCCCCGTTAATAATGTATGCATGGGAAACCTTTCCGGTGGTGAGAGCATTCCGCATATGCTCCTTGATCTGTTCCTGTCCGATGATATCCTGAAATCCCGCCATTGTCATCCCCCTCTTTTGTAAGCACAGGCACTGTTCAGCGCCGGTCATAAGTGCATCGCATATTTTCCGCCGCGTTAAGTTTCACTCTGGAACTCCGCAAGCGCTCATACAGCTTCAGGCCAATCTGCCCGGCATTGAACAATTCTCATTTAAGTAAAAATATCCAAAAGCAATCCTCTGATCTCTCCGATCTTATTCAGAATCGCAAGATTGTCCTTCTCATCCTTCATCAGTTCCTGAGCCAGCTGATCCAGATTCTCATCTACCAGACGTATAATGCCATACACTCTGTGACGCCCCCGTCTGTCCAGAAAATTTTCTCTGGAAAAAGAATGAGATCTGGTCACCACCTCATTCATGAATTCCTTAACCAGTCCCCTGTAATGCTTCATGTCCTTTACATCACGGCGCTTGGACAGCTTCTCACCCTGCATGGTGATCTCCTCCATCAGTGACTGTAACCTGGCCTGAAGCTCTGCCTCTTCCACATGGCTGGCAAGCATAAATTTAAAGGAACCGTCCGTAGGCTGATTCGCCTGCACCTGCTCCACCGGCGCCGGCTGATTCACCTGACCCACTTTGATCTCCATTGGCTTGCCCTCCTTCCCTTCTTTCTATCCCGGTTATTTTCCCACACCTCCGTGCTCTGTCATGCTCCTCCGGACACATTACACATCTGTGTCAAAACCGTTCTTACTAACTATATCGTCATATTCCGCATAATTGTAACCATTTCACATCCGACAAAATCTGCCTTTCAAGAATAAAGCAGATCTCCGATCAAATGAAAATGCAAAAAGACAAATTCAAACTCCGCACTGCAGAACGTAAAAACAGCATTCTACAGCCATTATTTTATTTAAATTGTCATCAGTTACATGGCGGGAAAGACGTTGACAGGATTCCGGATTTTGACTGCGTATCTCCCTCACTGTTTATGTATGCAGAGATTTCCGCCAGACAGCTCTCCAGATCATCGTTCCTGAAACGACAGCGGATATCCGCCTCCCGGATCTTCTCTTCCGAAAAGTCTTCACTGTCCGCCAAAAATCTGCGACACATCTCTTCATACCTGGGCTGCTTCTGCTTCCGCTCCCTGCGCAGGGCACGCTCCAGTCTGACCCCGTCATCTAATTCTATCATAACAGGGAGCATTTTGTCCTCTCCAAAATAATCCTTCATTTTCAGATAGGCCTGAAGCGTCCCTATCATGATATAGTTCTGTTCATCCCAGTGAATCCGGTCATCATCTATCGTAAAATAACGCCAAAGCCCATGAAAGGTCTGATATGCCCGCTCCTCAATGATCCTCCCTTTCTCCTTCAGCTTCTGATACCCTTCCTCATCCGTGAAAAAATATTCCAGTCCATTCTGCTCCCCGCTGCGGATAGGTCTGGTGGTATAAGGTACGATCGTCTTCAGACCCAATGACTTATCCGCCAGCAGTCTCTTGAAAATAGTATCCTTCCCTGACGAGCTTTTGCCCATAAGATATACGATCTTCCCCACGTCTATTCTACCTCGACCACATGAATCATATTCGTTGTACCGGCAATGCCCAAGGGTACACCCGCCGTTATGACAACCGTGTCACCCTGCTTTACATAACCTGCCTTCTTTGACTCCTCCACAGCTGCCGCAAACAATTCATCGCTGCTTTCCTTGCGCCCGATGTGCAGGGGATTTACGCCCCACAATAGATTCAGCTGCTTACATACCCGGTCTTTGACTGTACATCCGATCACAGGACATATGGGCTTAAACCGGGAAATTGCCTCCGCCGTAAATCCGGACATGGTGACCGTAATGATCGCGGCCGCATTCAGATCGGCTGCCGCAGTACAGGTGGCGTAAGCGATCGCCATGGTAATATCTGACTTATCTCCCTTATCGTTCTGTTTCATTCTGCCGCGATAATCAATATCCTGCTCCGTGCTGACAGCAATTCTCGCCATCGTTTTCACCGCCTCCACAGGATACATGCCCGCGGCGCTTTCACCGGAAAGCATGATCGCGGTAGTGCCGTCATAGATCGCGTTGGCTATATCCGTAGCCTCCGCTCTGGTGGGCCTGGGATTTTTGATCATGGATTCCAGCATTTGAGTCGCCGTGATAACATGCTTGCCCCGAGCATTTGCCATCTTGATCATCTTCTTCTGGAGCATGGGAACCTCTTCTAAAGGAATCTCAACCCCCATATCTCCTCTTGCCACCATAATGCCGTCGGAGACATCCAGAATCTCCTCCAGATTCTGGATCCCCTGCATATTCTCAATCTTGGCGATAATTTTCATATCACTGCCATGGTCTTTTAAAATCCCCCGGATTTCCTCAATATCTGCCCGTGTTCTTGCAAATGAGGCTGCAAGGAACTCAAACCCCATCTCGATACCAAATAAAATGTCCGCTCTGTCCACATCACTTATATAGGGCATGGAAAGAATGGCGCCGGGCACATTGACCCCCTTATGATTGGATACAAATCCGCCGTTTATCACTCTGCATAAGATCTCCTCACCGGAGATCTCCTCCACCTTCATCTCGATCAGTCCGTCATCAACCAGAATGGTGGTTCCCACTGTGATATCATTTTTCAGATTTTTATAAGAAATGGCAGCTTTCTCGGAAGTTCCCAAAATCTCCTCCGTAGTCAACACAAACTGCTGTCCCACCGTCAGCTCCACTCTGCCTCCCTCAAAATCCCTCAGACGAATCTCCGGCCCTTTGGTATCCAGAAGAGTCGCCACCGGAAGCCCCAATTCCTCGCGCACTTTCAGAACGCGCTGATACTTTTCCTTCTGTTCCTCATGGGTTCCGTGGGAAAAATTAAACCTCGCTACGTCCATTCCTGCGAGCATCAGCTCACGCAATCTTTCCTCACTCTCGCTTGCGGGTCCTATGGTACAGATAATTTTTGTCTTTCTCATACTGATCCTCTTTCTGCGCTTCCTTTATTTAAGGCGCTTTTTTTGACATTCTTCTTTACACTATCTCTATACTATCCTGTTAATATATTATGTGCAATTCCTGATCTGTACGAAATATGGAATAAACGCAAAATACTTTTACATTGTCAGGACACTGATCCGCATTCCATGCGCTCCTGCTTCCAGTCCCTGTACATTCAGTCCTTTGTTCAGGTAATGATGAATATCTGCCAGCAGACGTGAAGTGATCCTTTCCCCGGGTACCAGCAGAGGAATCCCGGGCGGATACAGATTCACAAAATCTCCCGCAAAACAATCCATGCTTTCCTGCAGCTCCACAAAACGCTTCTCCATGTCCCATGCACGTGCAAAGGGTATGACACCATCGGAGACCGCCTCCGCGAAGTATGTCGGATCAGCGGCATACTTCCTCTCCGCAGGCTGCTCAATTTCAACAGCTACCTTCGTTTCCTCACAATGCTTCTCACTCACTGCAATGTCCGCCTTCGCGAAATGCTCTCCATCGATAACAGCGTCCGCTCCCGCAGAATACATCCCGTCAACAGCAGGTCGCAGCGTCACATCAACCTGCAAAAGTGCGGATTTCACACGCTCATAACCCTCCTCCGTATCATTTACCGTAAACATGGCAAGCGCGTAGGTTTCAGCTGCCATTTCGAGCTGCAAATGATACTCCTTTAACAGGATATCGTAAAGACTCTTTCCCGACATATTTGTCATTTTAGTGGAGATCAACAACTTACCGATGTCCTGTCTTCCCGTCTCCAACGGCAGGAAACGTAAACACTTACATGCAGACAAGTCTGCCAGCAGCTTTCTGTAATTTGCCGCAAAAGCGGCAAATGCCGCCGCTCCTGTCTCCTCCACATAACGCAAAGCATTGTCAATACTTGCCATTAACAGATAGGATGGACTGCTAGATTGGTAAATATGCAAAAATCGCCGAAGCAGCATCCTGTCCACGCGCTCACCGTTCACATGCAGCAACGCCGTCTGGGTCAAAGCCGGCAACGTCTTATGCACACTGTGGATCACTATATCAGCTCCCATCCTGCAGCTGTTTTCGGCAAAGTCCTTTGTAAATCCAAGATGCGCCCCATGGGCTTCATCCACAATAAGAGGTATATTTCGGGCATGAACTGTCTCCGCAATCCTTTCGATGTCAGATATCCGCCCTTCATAAGTGGGCGAAACGATCAGCACCGCACCAATATCCGGATTTTTCTCCAATGCTTCTTCTACCTGCCCCGAAGATATTCCGTCAAAGATATCATATTCTTTCATCAGCGGCGGATACAGATAGGATATGTTCAAATTTCTCAGATAAGCCGCATGATACGCTGATTTATGGCAATTCCGCGCCATCAGAATATGTCCTCGCTCCGGGAGCGCCGCACTGACAGCGCTTAATATACCGGAAGTGCTCCCATTGATCAGATAAAAGCTCTCCTCCGCACCATAGAGCGCGGCGGCATGTTCCTGAAGTTCCCTGAGAAGCGCTTCCGGTTGATGCAGATTATCAAATCCCTCTATCTCTGTAATGTCCATCCGACACATATCTTCCGGAAGACTGCCCCAGCGTCTGCGCTTATGCCCCGGCATATGACAGGGATACATATCTCCCTGTCCATATTCCGCCAGCCTGTCAAATAAATGTTCCAAATCTAATGTTCCCTTAATTTGGGCAGCAATGCACCGTGCCCTTTATAAATGTGTATAGTCTCCATCAGCGAACAGTATTTATCCGCCGCCGTAACGATCCATGCCTCTCTGCACATGGGAGGCACTGCCGTCAAAGGCCACATATGCTTTCTGATGATATCCTTTTCACGCTCTGACAGCTCATACTCCATAAGAGCATTTCTCAGGGCAATACCCGGATGAAAAAAGCCATGTAGCTTTAACGGATTTACTTTATGAGGCTCATGCCAGTCATAAAGGAAATAATCGTGGAGCAGCGCTCCCCTGATCAACTCTTTCCGGTGACACGGAATATGAAGCCTCTCACTGATTTCCACACTGTACCTGGCCACATTCATCACATGCTCATTTACCGTCACATCACCATGCTGAACATGCTGTCTGGTCCTGCGGAAATTGGAAGACCGCAAAATATCGGCGGCATTTGCCTCAATCTGCCGCTGTATCTCCCGGTGATGTTCCAGCGCTCTCTTCCATTTTTCCGCCTGTTTTGCCGTGCGGCGTTTCCTTACCGGCTCTGACATCTCAACTACTCCTCCTCATCGTCACTGTCATCATTCCACTCCTCCTCCACATACTGATCGGCAAGAGGATCTACCTGATAATAATAACAGATGACCGGAAAGCCCGCAGACATATGTCCATAAATCGTTGCCGCTGCATCTAAAGGAAGATTCACACATCCGTGAGACCCGTTTTCAATATAGATCTGCCCGCCGAACTCGCTTCTCCAGGTGGCATCATGGAGACCGTAGTTTCCATAAAAAGGCATCCAGTAATTTACCGGTGTCTCGTAATTGGCTCCGCGAAGCACTGCATTCGTGGTCTTATAACTTATGCCGAAAACGCCCTCCGGTGTCACACAATCAGGGGTGGAAGACATACTTCCGGACACAAAATCCGTCTCAAATATGATCGATCCGTCCTCGTAAAGATAAAGATGCTGATGCGTCAGATCCACTTCGACATAAGAATTGCCGATATCACTCACACCCTTCCGTCTGGCACTGCTCGCATACACAGGCTCTCTGGAAACAGTTTTGCCCTGACAGACAGCCTCCATCAGCGCCTCTGTCTCTGCCTCCTTATCCGTCAGCCAGCCATAATAGCCGCTGGGCAGGGATAATTCCACACCGAGTGTAGTCACAAAATTTCTCCTCTTTCCGTAAGTATCGTTCTCCTCTGCCTGCACTTTCACAAATGCCTCCACAGCTGTCTGATCCAGCACAGGACCGTCTTTCTCCATGGTGATCCAGTCCCTTATCAATTCCCTGTCTATGATTATTTCCGTACCATTCCAGTCATAGGTGATCCTGGCACTGAGCCATTTATTTACCGTTTCCACGGGTTCTGTAAGTTCGGCAGAATCCTGTCTGACTTTCGGCTCCTCGTAACATCCCTCTGCTTCCAGATCCAGCGAAGTCTCCTGAGAGAGTATTGCCGCATCCATTAATTCCAACAGCTTTTGTACATCAAATTTTGTTCCCTCTACTTCAGGAA
>CAMWWF010000017.1 GCA_947177885.1 uncultured Lachnospiraceae bacterium | reverse complement strand
TGACTCTGCTTATTCGCGCAAAAAAAGTCCCGAGACACAGTTTTCTGCATCCCGGGACGAATAATTTACATTATCCGCGGTACCACCCGCATTGAAACGCCGCACCTTCCATCAAAGGTGTTCCCGGCAGTTCCCTCTCTCGCATTTAACGCATGCAACGTGCTGCCCTAATAATGTGTACCGGATCATGTCAGGTTCTGTCACCCCTAAATGATCCGTATTTCCTGTTCAGGCAGCCTGCTCCGGAGTGTTCCCTTTATCCGCTTCCACTGACAGCGCTCTCAGTCGGTGACGCTGTCTTCCTGTCGTTTCCCTTGACAAGAGTCTCCTTCATGGCATTTTCAATATGGAAAACATGCTACCACACTTTTTCCCATTTTGCAATAGGGTATACAAAATTTTGTCAGCAGATAAATTAAGCCGTAACGGTTCAGCTGAAGGCTGAACAACTGTAATCCGGTCGGTGTCTTTCCTGCACTTTTTGCGTGACAGCCCCAGTACAGTGTTGCATTAATCTTAAAGTGATCAATGCTTGATGTTTGCGCCAACACGGCGGTAGTCTGAACAGCGAGTGCTGAGTACTCGAGGATTAATGCAGTGCTGTACCGGGGAATCAGCGGCGAACACATAAGCCTACCTTATCCATCCCCATGTGATCGCAAGGTATTCCCCGCAGTAATACATGCCGCGCAGCCAGATCAGGGCCGTCATGCCCCACAGCATCCAGGCAAGATCCTTTCTCACACTTAACACCTTCTTCGCCAGAGACACTGTCACACAGATCAAAAAAACCATTGTTCCGAAAGTAGCTCTGTCAGGATAATGCGGAGATAATACCATAGCCCCCCAGGACAGCAAGGCACACAGAAGCAGTAATACATTTCGCCGTCCCAGCTCCTGTTTCAGCACTCCTCTGCACAATATCACCATGAATCCCAATACCAGCAATGCGGGAAACAGGTGCACCGTTACCGCTGCACTCTCCGCGTATCCTCTCAGAAAGCACTGCCAGAAGAAACCATATTCATTACTTTCCACCTGCGCACTGCGGACAAAGTTTCCCGGCGCCGCAATGACCATGATGCTCCCCGCCAGACAGCTGATATTGCCCAGAATCATCCAGAGAGACAGCTTTCGCTTCTCCCGGACGGCAAGCACGATCACCACAAGGCTCAGCAGCCACATCGTCGGCCCCATGTTCTCATTACTCCAGCCTGCCAGAATTCCCAGAGGAATGATCCACAGAGTGGTCCCCCACAGATGCTTTGGCGCGGATATTGCCCCGCCGCCTGTTTTTCCGCTGTCACACAAAGCATTTCCGCCTGCAGATGCCTGATCGGACTCGGAGACATTTTTCTGAGAGCTGCCCGTTTTCGTCTCCAGTGCATTTTTCTCCGGCAGCTCCCGCAGATAGCACCACGTGAAAATCAAAATGAAAACGGTAATATACAGATAGTTGGCGGCCCCCGCCTGCCAGAACATACTCATCTTCCAGTTGGCATTTAATCCCGGTATCATAGCCATGGCCGCCCAGAATGCCGGCAGACTTTTATACTGTGCAACCGTACAGACCATGGCAGACAAAAGCAGCGTCATGACCACATTCAGAATATCCGCCGCATGCTCTCCCATCAGCAGCGTGATCTGCAGGATCCCATGCGTCATGCTCCTGCCGCCCCAGTTGTTATAATGCCATATCTGACTCTTTACAATATCGGAAAAAGAGGTAATGGGTGTCTCGTCGGACAACATGGTAGAATACCACAGATCATCCATCATAAAGGGAAGCTCCCGATGCGTCTTATACATGACCAGCACCGACACTAAAATCAAAATACCTGTTATTCCCCACATAATTCTGCGTGATCTTTCCTTCATATGCTCTGCTACCTCTTTTTCTGTTTCATTCACTCTGGAGCGTGTTTGAAAAATCATTCCTCCGGTTTGCACGCCCCACTTCGCGGCCTGCTGCGCCCCAATTTGGTCACCGTAGCCCCACTACGCCTCCCCAATTGGGTCTTGCAACCGGCAGAAAATCGGCCGCAAAGGCAGGTGCAGGGTAGATTCCGAGAGACTGTTTTCCCGTATCGTAAACGTCATGATCCTTTTACACCCCATGCCCGCCTCCGCGTGCACTTCCAAGCTCACTGCCCCGATATCATTTACAGCCGTATTCCCTTTATTCTGTCCACAGCCTCCACCGTATTCTCATAGCTGCCAAATGCGGTCAGCCGGAAATATCCCTCTCCGCTGGGACCGAATCCGGAACCGGGAGTTCCCACCACATTTACCTCCTCCAGCAGATGGTCAAAGAATTCCCAGCTGGTCATCCCCTCAGGGGTCTTCAGCCAGATATAGGGCGCATTGACACCTCCGGATACGGTAAATCCGGCCGCCTTCAGACCGTCATATATACAGCGGGCATTATTCATATAATAAGCCACCTGCTGCCTCAGCTGCGCTCTGCCTGCCTCAGAGTAGACCGCCTCTCCTGCCTTCTGGACAATATAGGGAGCACCGTTATACTTGGTTCCATGCCTCCTCGCCCAGAGAGTGTGGAGCGCCACATCGCCGCATTTTAATTCCTTCGGAATCACGGTAAATCCCAGACGCACACCGGTAAATCCCGCATTTTTCGAAAAAGAACGCATCTCAATGGCACAGGTTCTCGCGCCCTCGCATTCGTAGATGCTGTGAGGGACATCCTCCTCGGAAATATACGCTTCATATGCCGCGTCATAGAGGATCACCGCCCCCGTTTTATTCGCATGATCAACCCATTCCTGCAGCTGTGCCTTTGTAACCGTGGCGCCGGTAGGATTATTGGGGAAACAGAGATAGATCAGGTCCGGGGTCTTCTCAGGAATCCGGGGTACAAAATGATTCTCCGCCGTACAGGGCATATAGATCACATCACTCCAGACTTCCGTTTTCGCGTCATAAGTACCTGTCCTGCCCGCCATGACATTGGAATCCACATAAACGGGATAGACAGGGTCGCAGACGGCAATCTTATTGTCCAGACTGAATATCTCCTGAATATTACTGCAGTCACACTTTGCGCCGTCCGATACAAATATCTCGTCAGCGGCAATCTCGCAGCCCCGCGCCTTATAATCATTCTCCGCAATGGCGTTTCTCAGAAACTCATAGCCAAGGTCGGGGGCATACCCGTGAAAGCTCTCCGCCCTTCCCATCTCATCCACCGCCCCGTGCAGCGCCTCAATGATTGCCGGCGCCAAAGGCTGGGTCACATCGCCGATCCCCAGACGGATGATCTTTTTATCAGGATGCGCCGCGCTATATGCATTCACCTTTTTACTGATGGCGGAAAACAGATAGCTTCCGGGAAGCTTCAAATAATTGTCATTCACTTTAAACATGAGATCTCTCCTTTCCGGTTCCGTCTTTTCTCGCTCTAATCTTCATAGTTCAGATCCGGTATCTCTCCCTCAAATACCGTCTCTGCAGGGCCGGTCATATACACAAGATTCTGCTCTCTGTCCCACTCGATCTGTAATTCTCCACCCAGAAGTTTAACCGTTATGTCAGAATCCGTCAGATCATTCAGCACACATGCCACCGCCGTGGCGCAGCAACCTGTCCCGCAGGCCAGGGTTTCCCCCGTTCCGCGCTCCCAGACTCTCATAAATACATGCCGCCTGTCAAGGATCTCCACAAACTCGGTATTTACCCGATTGGGAAAACACTCATGATTCTCAAAAGCGGGACCGATGCGCTCCAGATCCAGGCTCTGTACATTCTCCATGAAAATAACCGCATGCGGATTTCCCATGGAGACACAGGTCATCCGATATTGCTTTCCGCTGACTTCAATAGGGACATTGACAATCCTGTCCTCCGCCGCTCTGTTCCTCTCCATCCCCGTATCAGCGCAAGAAGCTTCTTCCCCGCTTCCGTCCGGACAGGCTTTGGAAGCCCACGCCATACCCTCCTGTGATCCGTGATATCGGTCCGCAGACACGGCTTTACAGGATACGGGGATCTGTTCCGGTTTCAGCACAGGGCTTCCCATGTTCACCCGCACCTTTTTGACCACTCCTCTGTCCCACGGATGCTGTCTCGCTATCACCATACTGAGATACTTTATCTGCCCTGCACTGACCACACTGATGTGCTCCGAATCCGTCAGTCCCCTGTCATAGACGAATTTCGCCACACAACGGATGCCGTTTCCGCACATCTCCGATCTGGTGCCGTCCGCATTATACATCTCCATCTCGAAATCCGCTTCTTCCGCAGGATTGATAAAGATCACGCCATCACTCCCGACACCGAAATGACGGTCGCTGAGCCTTCTCGCCAGCCCCGGCTTTTCCCCCGCAGGGACCTTCTCCTGAAAACCATTAATATAGACATAATCATTTCCACACCCCTGCATTTTCGTAAATTTCATAACATGTCCGCCTCCTGTTCCATTGACGCTTACGGTATTTTGTTCCGCATCCGCTATTCTATTCCCACCTAAATCCAAAATCGGAACGCTTGGTCTTACATCCGGGAATACCATCTTCCAAAAAACGATACCCTCAATATAGTTTTCTCCTGATACTTCCTGATCCCGTCAAATGTACGTTCCACCTCAATAATATCTTTGCCGTGCGAAATCCGAAACACACTATTCCTGCATCACAGACAACACCATGCGAGCCGTCTCCACCATGTTAGTCCCGCTGTCCATACTGCACTTTTGCAGATATCTGTGCGCTTCCTCTTCCGTCATATGGTTCCGTGCCATGAGAAGTTCCTTGGCCGCCTTTATATCCGCTTCCTCCTCCGCACTTCGCACCCCGGGGGTGAATCTTTTCTTCCGCCGTCTGCGTCGGATCCCCTCACACATCATCCCCACAGTACTGATCAGATCATTGACTCTTAACGGCATGGAAAGACACACGATACCATTTCCCCCGCACTCGCTGAGCAGGCGGTTGGAAGCCATCAGAAGCATTTCGAACCCACAGGGCATACAGTCATATAATTCCGAATACACCATATCCGCCAGTTTAAAGCTGCATATTATGATACCGTCGTTAAGACCGTCTGCCTGACTGATGGCCTGAGCTCCTGTAGTACAGACTCCCGTCACCTGAAAACCGTTTCGGACCAGTATATTTTTGATCCCTCTTGCATCCTCCTGTTTCGGTAAGGCTATAATAATATTCGTCACATGCTTACCTCCATGATGCTTACCCCCATGATTCCGCTCTGAGGAATCTCAGATCCGGATGAAAAGTACCCTCCGACATGAGCATTGGATATCAGTATCTGTACAAATATTCCCGTATCTCCCACTCCGATACACTGGCGCGGTACTTCTGCCACTCCGCTTCTTTCGCCGCAATATACTTTTCGGCCAGATGACTTCCCAGCACATCAAGAACCAGTTCATCTCTCTTCATTTCTTCCAGGGCTTCAAAGAGTGTTCCCGGGAGATTGCGGATGCCCAGCGCACACCTTTCCCCGTCTGTCATGTTATATATATTGCAATTGACGCTTTCCGGAGGATCGATCCGATTGATCATCCCATCCAATCCCGCTTTCAGGCAGACCGCCAGCGTCAGGTACGGATTCGCGGCGGAATCCGGACTTCTAAGCTCAATCCTTGTGCCGCCGCCTCCCTCAGCCGGGATGCGGATCAGAGAGCTTCTGTTGGCGGTGCTCCACGCAATATAAACCGGCGCGGCAAAGCCGGGCACCAGCCTCTTATACGAATTTACCAGAGGATTGGTGATGGCCGCCATTCCCCGGATATGCTTCATGATACCGCCGATAAACCAATATGCCTCCCTGCTGAGTCCGTTCGGGTCACTCTTATCCTCAAAGATATTTTTCCCGCCCTTCCTCATGGACATATTGATATGCATTCCGGAACCGTTTACGCCAAACTTGGGCTTCGGCATAAAAGTAGCGTGCAATCCATGGCGCTTCGCAATGGTGCGTACCGCCAGTTTAAAGGTCATGATATTATCCGCTGTGGTAAGCGCTTCGTCATACCGGAAGTCGATCTCATGCTGTGCCGGTGCGATCTCATGGTGGGAAGCCTCAATGACCAGCCCCATATCCTCCAGCGTCATGACAATATCCCGGCGCGCGTTCTCTCCCCCGTCCAGAGGACCTATGTCAAAATAACCTGCCTGCTCTCCGGTCTCCGTGGTGGGCATGGCATTTTCATCCGTGTCAAAGAGAAAAAATTCACATTCCGGTCCCACCTCAAAAGTGTAACCCAAAGCTTCCGCATCTCTGATGGCACGCTTCAGCACCAGCCTGGGATCGCCTTCAAAAGGAGTACCGTCCGCGCGGTAAACATCGCACAGCAGTCTTGCCACCTTGCCCTGCTGGGGTCTCCACGGGAAAATTTCCAGGGTGGAAAAGTCAGGGTGAAGGAACATGTCGGACACCTCAATACCCACAAAGCCGTCAATGGCCGAGCCGTCAAACATACACTTATTGTCCAGCGCCCTCTCCAGCTGATTTGCCGTCACGGCAATATTTTTCAGATTGCCGAACATATCTGTGAACTGTAAACGGATAAACTCTACGTCCTCCTCTTCCACCAGTTTCAGAATATCATTTTTTGTATACTTATTCATAAGATCGATCGCGCCTCCCATATAATGGTAGTGTCGTCACAGTCCAGCCATACCGCTACGGCCCGAACTATATAAATAAGGGCAGTTCTCCCCCATGTAGAACGCCCTTGTCCCATAGCCATAATAGCAATCGTTGCCATGTCTTGTCAATCATAAATCATGTATATTTTCTGAAATCCTCACATATATACTATAAAGAAATAAATACGGATACACATTTAAGGGGAATAGGGATGAGCGCTAAGACAAAAATCGTTGTACTTCACATGAAAGAATTGATCTATACAGGTATCTTTGCCCTTCTGGGAATCCTGTTCATCATCCTGCTGGTGATGATGTTTCTGCCCGGAGAAAAAGAAGAAAACAATGTACCTGACGAAGAGGTCTCTGCTACTGTCGGCTCCGTTTACATACCCGGTATTTATACCACTGAACTGATTCTGGGAGCCCAGACCATCGATGTGGAAGTCATTGTGGATAAGAACACCATCACTTCCATCCGTATGGTAAACTTAAATGAAGCCGTGACCACCATGTACCCGCTGCTGGAGCCCACCTTCGACACGATCTGTGAACAGGTTTACGAAAATCAGTCTCTGGATCAGGTCACTTACACCTCCGAAAGTAAGTATACCTCCCTGGTGCTGCTGGAGGCGATACAGAACTCTCTGAACAAGGCGAAGGTAAAGGAAACACCTGCGCCTACCGGGACGCCTTGAGTCAGAACCAAACTTTTGAACCGACTGGATGAAGCACTGGTTTACCGGTTTACAAATATACACGGATGAGCACACACGAAAACAGCCCCCCTGATATTTCAGGAAAGGGCTGTTTTTGAATCTGCATTTTCAGAACCGGAATACCCTTTTGATCCTTATTTATCTCTCCACAATCAGCAGCACACCTTCCGCTCCACCTTCACACCGGAAGGCATGTGGCATACAGGCTCTGACAACTATGATAATTTCTCCACTTCCGCCAGCCATAGCGCTGCGCTGGCATCGGAGGGCATGCGGAGATCTCCTCTGGGGGATACGGCCACGCTTCCCACCTTGGGACCGTCCGGCAGACAGGAACGCTTGAACTGCTGCGCGAAAAATCTCCGATAGAAATTTTTCAGCCATTTTAAGATAACCGTCCTGTCATACTGCCCCGCAAAAGCAAGCTGAGCCACGCGGAACACCTTTGCAGGCGGAAATCCGCCGCGGAGCATGTAATACAGAAAGAAATCATGAAGCTCATAGGGGCCCACCAGATCTTCCGTCTTCTGAGCAATCTCACCATCCACCGGCGGCAGAAGCTCCGGGCTGACGGGCGTATCCAACACATCCTCCAGCACTCGGGAAAGCCCATCCGCTCCGCAGGTGTCCGCGTAATATTTTACCAGATGACGCACCAGCGTCTTCGGAACCCCTGCATTGACACCGTACATGGACATGTGATCACCGTTGTAGGTGGCCCAGCCCAGTGCAAGCTCCGACATATCCCCCGTACCGATCACCAGTCCGTTCTCTCTGTTGGCAATGTCCATCAGCACCTGCGTGCGCTCCCTGGCCTGTGCGTTCTCGTAGGTGACATCGCGATTCTCCGGGTTCTGCCGGATGTCTCTGAAATGAACGTTCACCGATTCTCTGATATCGATCTCTTCCAGCGTAACACCCAGAGTCCGTGCCAGTTCGCAGGCATTGTTATAAGTTCTGTCCGTGGTGCCGAAGCAGGGCATGGTCACCGCAAAGATACCCTTTCTGTCCAATTGCAGCAGATCAAAGGTTCGCACTGTGACGAGCAGCGCAAGCGTGGAATCCAAACCGCCGGAAAGGCCCACCACCGCTGTCTTAAGTCCCGTGTGCTCATAGCGCTTCTTTAACCCGTAAGACTGAATGGACAGAATTTCCTCACACCGCTTATTCCGCTGAACCGCATCGGAAGGCACAAAGGGCATACTGTTAAAAGTTCTCGTCAATTCTGTCTCTTCCACCTTTAACGAAAAGGGGATCATCGCGTAGACATCCTGCGGCTCACTGCCAAAGGTTCCCATCCGCCGCCGCTCCGACAAAATTCTCTGAATGTCGATATCTCCGTAGATCGTTTCACATTGAAAGGTCTTGGTCTGTGTCAGGATCGTTCCGTTTTCCGCGATCAGATTATGTCCGCCAAACACCAGATCCTGGGTGGACTCACCTTCCCCGGCAGAGGTATAGACGTAGCCGCAGATCAGTCTGGCGCTGCCTGATTTTACCAGCAGTTCCCGGTATTCATCCTTTCCTATGGTCTCGTTGGAAGCGGACAGATTGGCGATCAGCGTGGCGCCTTTCAGCGCATGGTCCGTGCCGGGAGGATTCGCCACCCATAAGTCTTCGCATATCTCGCAGCCCACCGTCAATCCCTGCACATTTTCACAGGTAAACAGAATATTGGTTCCAAAGGGAATGGATTTTCCCTGAAATTGAAAATCTGCCGGTTCCCTGTTTCCCATGGCAAAATGGCGCCCTTCATAAAATTCCGCATAGGAAGGAATATTCGCCTTTGGCACCATGCCCAGCACCTCCCCGTTCTGAAGCACCGCCGCCACATTATAAAGCCTGCCCGCCCTCTCCACCGGAAGTCCCACCATGACCAGCGCGTCTTTGTCTCTTGTGGCCCCGGCCACCGTCAGAAGCTGTTTTGAGGCTTCCTCCAACAGAGCGGACTGCATGAACAGGTCACCGCAGGTATATCCCGTCAGACAAAGCTCGGGAAACACAATGACCTTCGCCCCCATCCCGTATGCTTCTTCCAGTCTTTCGCAGATCACTCCCGCATTGTAGGAGGGATCCGCCACTTTGATCTTCGGCGTTACCGCTGCCGCTTTGATAAATCCATGCTTCATGTGCGTCTCCGTTCTGCTTTATTTATACTCCAAATTGTTTCACCAAAATGTATTTCCCTTTTCCCGGTCAGTCCCGAATCATATTTTCTCCAATTATTCCAACTTATAATCGTAAAATCGTAACTTTCCCGAAAACATACATCAACCGCCCGACCGTGTTCTATTTGCTTCTGTGGTACAGATCCTTTAAGTCCTCCGGATAGAATTTATAATCCTTATTACAGAAGTGACAGTTGACCGTGATTCCTTCTCCCTCGTCTATCATATCCTGCAGCTCTTTCCTGCCCAGACTGACCAGCGCCTTCTCCACACGCTCTTTGCTGCAGTCACAGCCAAAAGCTGCAGGCATGGTATCTGTCACCTCCACGGACAATCCCTCCAGAACCAGCTCCAGCATTTGTTCAGGAGTATTACCCTCGTCCAGCATGGCAGTGACAGGACTGATCTTTTTCAGATTTTCCTCCAGACGATCGATCACCGCATCCTCCACAAAAGGCATCAGCTGAATGATAAATCCGCCTGCCTGCCGTACTGTGTTATCGCGGTTCATGAGCACCCCAAGGCCCACGGACGACGGTACCTGCTCAGAGGTGGCAAAATAATAGGTCAGATCCTCGGCGATCTCGCCTGTCTGCAGTAAAGTCTGCCCTGCATACGGCTCTTTTAATCCCATATCCTTTACCACGCTTAAGATCCCGGTGCCTATCGCTCCTCCCACGTCCAGCTTTCCCATGGCGTTTGCCGGCAGGATCACATCGGGAACACAGGCATAACCTTTGACTTTTCCCCGGGAATTGGCCGTAACGGTCAGACCCTGCATGGGACCGTCTCCCTTGATCTGCAGCGTCAGGATGTCCTCTTCTCCTTTCAGCATACTGCCCATCATGGCTCCCGCACTCAGCAGTCTGCCCAACGCTGCCGTCACCACGGGGCTGGTATTATGCGCCGTTCTGGCTGTCTCCACCGTCTCCCTGGTGGTACAGGCGCAGGCCCTGATCTGGGCATTTGCAGCAGTTGCTCGCACAATATAATCTGGCATGTCTGTTCCCTGTGTTGCTTCCTTTCCGCGTTATTTTAAAAGTTCCTATACCATTCTGGCACCGCGAAGTCAAAACCATGTTGCTTTATGGTTTTGCGAGACAGCTCTGCGCCAACCTGTATATTCTATGGAGCTTGTGTGCATCAACTAAACTCCCAGACGATTCTCCTTATTGTCTTACTTTCTATTTATGGTGGTGCATCGGAATTCATGGGAGTTTAGTTTCTTCCCGTTTCGTGTTCTTTCCCCACTCCTGTGCCACAATATAAATTCTCTGACTTTCAGCAGTCACATCTTCCCCTGTGTCAGCGTCCGTCATCTCCAGAATCTTCATACCGGCACGCTCCACCAGCATTCTCATCTGTTCCGCACGATATCCTCTCTGAAAATGAGTCTCCGTAAATCTTCGAAACAGTTCATTTTCCTGCTTTGCAAAGACAGTCAGGTCATACTCGTTGATCTCGTTCTCCGGATTGTAGAAATTCTCCCAGATAAAGCTGCAGTCCTCCCGGTTCTCCGCTATGACAGTATCCCCGATGATCTTCTCATACTTGTAAACGGTGTTAAAGTCAAAGATAAAAATGCCCCCGGGATAAAGGTAATTGTTCACCAGAGAAAATACGGTCACCAGTTCCGCC
Organism: uncultured Lachnospiraceae bacterium; assembly: GCA_947177885.1. Next base: position 5,616 of record CAMWWF010000017.1, on the reverse strand, counting down.
TCTTCCAGAATATAATTCAGAGAATCACACACACTGTACACCGTACCTACCGTGCTGTACAATTCCAGTTCCCGCATATCCTGATTCAGATAGAGAATGGAAGCCCCGCCTGCCGCCCGCTTCTCCATGGCGACATTCAGCATATCTTCGGAGACATCTGCCCCGATCATATCATAACCTTTGCGGTACATCATCTCCGTCAGCGTTCCCGTGCCGCATCCGAGATCCAGCACCAGATTGCGCTCCGATACCAGAGCGTCCTCCGCATCCCGCACTGGCTTTGACACCCCGTATTTTTCTATGAGTTCATGCAGTCTCTCACTCCACTGCCCATAAGGCACATTATCCATAAACTCATCATAAACCGCCGAGAAATCCCGATACGCGTCCATACAAGCCTCCCGCGTCAATCTTTTTTCAATTCCGCCTCCGACCGGACAACGCCTTTGCCGGCAGAGGCATTTGTGGATGCTCCAACGTCCGCAAATGCTCCAGGCACTGTCCGGGCAGATGCCGCTTCTATTTCCGTTCCGCGCCCGACCGGACAACGCCTTGCCTTTGCCGACAGAGGCATTTCCGGATGCTCTTCCTATTCGCCCAGCTTCATCGCCACAACAAAGCCTGCGATCAGTGCAACCGCGCCTGTCAGCAGATGCACGATCATCATCGCACCCATGCCGCTCAGAGCCGCGAATCCTCCCATCAGCGCAATGGCAACAGGAGACGCCACCACCAGACCGATGATCGCCCAATAAGCATAAAGGGGAAATTTCTCAAATATGATCTCCACCACCTTCGCTACCGCAAAGACTCCTGCCACCACACCAATGCCGAAAGGAGCCAGAATACCGATACCGGCAAAAATCCCATCCATGTCAAAGCTGGTCAGCGCCTCGATAAAATCAGTGATAGCGCTTAAAATGGGCTGATAAAAGCCCATCAGCATCAGCACCATGGAACCGCTGACACCGGGAATCACCATAGTTGCGGAAGCAACGATGCCAACCAGAAAAAGCTTCAGCACGTTCACAATGCTGAATGTCAGATTTGCCGCCGCCCCCTCTGTACCGCCGAAAGCCGCCATTCCCACGACCAGCGCAAAGAAGGCAAGCGCAGCGATCAGATGGCCGGCCTTCATCCTGCTTCTTTTTACATTTTTCCACATGATCGGCAGGCTGCCCAGAATCAGTCCTATAAACAAAAGGTTCGCCTGGACGGGAAAGCTTTCAAACAGCCACTCCAATCCGAAAGCGCTTGCAATGATGGCGATTCCCATACCGATGGCGATGGGAAAAAGGAATTTGACACTTTCCTTAAACTCACTGAACAGGTGGGTGATACAATGGATCAGTTTGTCATAGATACCCATGGACACCATCATTGTGCCGCCGCTGACGCCGGGGATAATATTTGCGATCCCAATTAACATGCCTTTTAAAATACTTTTGATCATTTCATTTCTCCATTCTACATTTGATTGTCAGTTCTAATATCTGCCTTACCCGTTCACCCTCAGAAAATCTTTCAAAAACGCGATCAGACGATCCATCTGTTCATCCGTACCTATTGTGATGCGCAGGGAATTCGAAATCCTTGGCCTGTTCCAATAGCGCACATAGATATCCGCCTCCCTGAGCGCCTGAAAAATTTTCTCCGCCGGCACCGTCTTATGGGACGCAAAGATAAAATTCGCCCTGGAATCCGGAAAAGTAAAACCAAGCTCTGCCAATTCCCTTTTGACCCGCTCCCTTGTGTCCACAATCTTCCCCGTAACGGACTTAAAATAGGCGTCGTCCCTGACACCCTCCACACCCAGCATCTGGGAAGGGTAATTCATGGTATAGGAGTTAAAGGAAAACTTCACATCATTTAAGTACCGGATCAGTTTCTCATTACCGATACAGAATCCGATCCGCAAGCCCGCCATGGAACGGGACTTTGAAAATGTCTGCACCACCAGCAGATTCTCATACTTTTCCAACAGGGGCAGCGCGCTGACACCTCCGAAATCCACATAAGCCTCATCCACAATGACGATCACATCCGGATTCGACCGGATGATCTCCTCCACAGTATCCGGGTTTTCCATCAGCCCTGTGGGCGCATTGGGATTGGGAAAGATCACACCGCCGTTGGGCTGCTTATAATCCTCCGGACGGATATGCCAGTTCTCATCCAGCGCACAGGTCCGGTAAGGGATTCTGTGCAGCTTCGCCCAGACATCATAAAAGGAATATGTCACATCGGGAAACAGGATCGGCAGATCACTGTTGAAAAAAGTCATAAACGCCATTGCCAGCACGTCGTCAGAACCCACTCCCACAAACACCTGCTCCGGTCTGACCCCATAGTACTCCGCCAGCACATCCACAAGCGGCGTCGTATTGGAATCCGGATAAAGCCGCAGCGCGTCGCAATCCATCTGTGCCGCCAGCTTTTGTACCCCGGGAGCCGGAGGATACGGGCACTCATTCGTATTTAATTTGATCATATTCGGTTTGTCGGGCTGCTCCCCTGCCACATAGGGCACTACTTTTCGTACATTATCTTCCCACTTCATTTCAATCCTCCATTGTGAAGTTATCACGGAGAGGTTCCTTTCCTTTTCCTAACCGCACGCGACAGTCTGTTATTCTGTCCGTTACCTCCGTTCTCCCGTCCGATTCCCGATGAGGGTTCTTTGTTGATTGGTCCGCAGTTTTTGCCGGGCTGCTTCTTCTCTCCAGTCAGCCATTCTCCTGCCGGGTAACTCATCCTCCCCAGTGCCTTCTCATTCCGTCAGCCCTCCGGTCTCACGCTGCTGTTCTCCGCCCGCCAGCGTTCAAGCTCTCGACAATAGCATTCCTCCTGTTCACTGCATCCGAGTGCCCGATAACAGCGGATCATCCCCTCCAGGCCGGTCTCTCCGCCGCAGATGAGCTGCAAAACCGGCTGTGTCTCATACACCGCATTGTAATACCACAGAACGGCCTCCTCAAAGTCTCCCGCCTCCTCATAAAAGCTTCCCAGCTCGCAGCAGATTTCGGAGCTGGCTCCCGCAGCCAGTGCTTTAGATGTATATTTCAGAAAAGCTGCCGTATCGTTACTCAGTCTTGCCGCCCTTGCCGCCACACAGCACGCCTCCAGCACCTCTTCACCGCTTCTGCTCTCATCCGCGGCCGACTGCCGGAAATACTCTGATGCCCGGGCAAGCTCCTCCCGATCTCCCGCCATCAGCAGCTCCCTTGCATACATATTGTGGAGCCGCCGGGACAGACGATATCCCTCCGACACATGCCTGTGAAAATTGGCAAGATCGCGCCCGGCATGACTGCTTTCGGGCAGGTGGGTGATGACCACATCACTGTCGTACACCACCGGATCTAACCGCACGGTTTCATGGATGGGCTCCGTCCACACGAATTCCCGCAGCCGGCGGAACAGCTTGGGACGGTACTCCTCATCATAATTGTACACTGTGCCGAATTGCATCTGGTTGCCGTATTTCATCTGAACGATCTCAATCTCCGGAAGCATCGCCTCCTTCAGCACACGGAACCGCTGACGGTTCTCCTCATCCAGCACTTCGTCCGCATCGGCAGAATAAATATATTCCTGAGTTGCTTTGGAAAATGCATAATTTCTTGCAGCGCTGAAATCATCTATCCACTGAAAATCGTAAATCCTGTCCGTATATTTCCGTGCGATCTCCTTCGTCCTGTCCGTGGAACCTGTATCCACGATAATGATCTCCTCACAGAGGTCGGCCACACTGTCCAGACACCTCTTCAGAATTTTCTCTTCATTTTTCACGATCATACACAGAGAAATCGTAATCATAGTAAATCCATGCCTTTCCACAACATGCAAATCCATACCGCCGGCACAAATCTCTTTCCGCAAAACACTTATTTTTCGGAAAAAAGTGTCATTTTAGAAGTTCAGATTTGCGCTCCCAGGTTTCCCGAAATCACATGGAAATCTATCCAAAGGACACATTGCAATTTTGACTTCGCGGGAGGGACTGTCTGAACTGTTACAACGCTTCCCCTCACAGAACCTTTGACAGAAATTCCTGCAGTCTGGGACTCTCGGGATGGCTGAAAAACTCTGTGGGCGTGTTCTCCTCCACAATGTTTCCTTCGTCCATGAACAATACCTTAGTCCCCACCTCTCTGGCAAATCCCATCTCATGGGTTACCACCACCATTGTCATTCCGCTGTCGGCAAGCTCTTTCATAACCTCAAGCACCTCTCCCACCATCTCAGGATCCAGCGCGGAGGTGGGCTCATCAAAGAGCATTACCTTCGGATTCATGGCAAGGGAACGCACAATGGCAATACGCTGTTTCTGCCCGCCGCTCAGGGAACTGGGATAAGCGTCCGCTTTCTCCGCCAATCCCACACGCTGCAGCAGCTTCAGGGCATTTTCTCCGGCCTCCTCCGCGCTCATCAGCTTCAGTTTTACGGGAGCAAGCGTAATATTATTCATAATGGTGAGATTGTTGAACAGGTTAAAATGCTGGAACACCATTCCCATATGACGGCGCACCTCGTCGATATTTACTTTGGGATCGTTGATCCTACGGCCGTCAAACCAGATCTCGCCGCTGGTGGGAGTCTCCAACAGGTTCAGACAGCGCAGAAACGTACTCTTTCCGGAACCGGAAGGACCGATGACCACAATCTTCTCCCCCGGCTGGATATGATAATTGACACCCTTCAATACCTGGTTATCTTCAAATTGTTTACACAGTTCCTTAACGATTATCACTCTTGCGCATCCTCCTTTCCAGTTTCTCCAGCAATTTTGTCAGGATCTTGATGATAACAAAATAGATCACTGCCGCGCCGATCAGAGGCGTAAAAGAATCAAAGGTCTTGGACGCGATCTGGTTCGCCACACGGGTCAGATCGCTCAGACCCACATAACCCACGATCGCAGTCTCCTTCAGCAGTACGATAAACTCATTTACCAGAGGCGGAAGGACATTTTTGAAAGCCTGCGGAATCACGATATTGCACATGGTCTGGAAATGGGAAAGGCCCAGAGATCTGCCCGCTTCCGTCTGTCCCTTGTCCACCGCCAGAATCCCGGCACGGATGATCTCCGCCACATAGGCCCCGGAGTTAATGCCGAAGGACAGTCCCGCTATCATAACTGCATTCTTGCTGCTGGCCAGGATCGCAAAATACATGATCATAAGCTGAAGCACAGAGGGAGTTCCCCTGATGATATCAATGTACACATTGGCAATGTGCGCCAATACGGTCTTTTTCCCGTTCTTCCTCACGGAAATCTTCATAAAGGCCACAATGGTGCCGATAATGATTCCCAGTACAGCCGCCATGGCCGCCACCTGCATGGTGACTCCCAGACCTTTAAAATATAATTTCCATCGATCACCGGTGATAAATGCCGCCGTGATCTTTCTGATGATTTCAGATTGTTCCATCCTGTCCCTCCCTGTTCTTCCGCCGTCATATCATATGATCAGCCTGTCATAAGATTCTGATGACTCCGGTTCCATCTTTCAAACGCTCTCCTGTGCTCCCGTCTTTCACAACCCATATAGCTTCCATAATTCAACAAATACAATAATACCAAAAAGAGGATAATGGCACAACCATTATCAT
>CAMWWF010000016.1 GCA_947177885.1 uncultured Lachnospiraceae bacterium | reverse complement strand
CAGAGCCATTGATCCGGGTCTGCTCCAGCACATAAAACTCTACCGGATCCTGTCCTTCCGGATCAAAGGTGATCTTCTCCAGCTTTGCCATATTATTCCATACCTTTCTATGCCACACCGCCGCAAACGGATCAGATGATCCGTGAACTCAACCCATATCCGTCTGCGTATCTTCCTTCTTTCTTCTGTCAAGAAATCCCTGCAGGATCAGGACGGCCGCGATCATATCCACATAATCGGCTCGATTCTCCCTGCGCACCCCCGCTTCCATCATGGCCTTGTCCGCCGCCACGGTAGTCAGCCTCTCATCCCAAAGCGTTACGGGCACTCCCGTCCTGCGTTCCAGTTTCTCCTTAAATTCATTTGTAAGCTCTGCCCTGACACCCAAACTGCCATTCATATGCTTCGGAAGTCCCAGAACGATCTCGCCGACATCATATTCCACGATCAGTTCCTCGATCCTCGTCAATGTCCGACGCAGCTTGTTCTCTTCCTTACGGCGAATGATCTCTATTCCCTGCGCCGTCACTAGCAGGCTGTCGCTGATGGCAACACCTACCGTCTTTGAACCAAAATCCAGCCCCATGATCCGCATAGAAGCTTCCTCCTGTTTCTGTCCGTCTTAGGAACTGTGCATTTAACTTGTCTAAATCCGCACAAGTTATTTTCGGACAATCCCTTACCGCAGACAGCAGTTTGTCCTGTTCCCGCACATGAACTGATCACTGCCAGCCCCTTGCGTGAATGTACTCTGCCAGCAGCTCCTCCACCAGTTCATCGCGTTCCACCTTCATGATCAGGCTGCGGGCGCTCTTATGGCTGGTAATGTAAGTAGGGTCACCGCTCATGATGTATCCTACGATCTGATTTACCGGATTATATCCCTTTTCCGTCAAAGCCTCGTATACAGTGGAAAGCACCACCCTCACCCCTGTCTCGGGCTCTGTCTCTACCTTAAAGTATTGTGTATTTCCTAAATCCTGCATATCGCTTTCGTTCTCCCGTTGCAAATTACTCTACTTCTCTTTATCTTACCTCATTTGTATTCAAAATTCAAGGCAAGAACTGTTAAGAAATGATTCTTTGATTACCATTCCGTTCCGATATAAACGGGAAAAGTCGATCACGCAAGAATATCTTCCGTCAACAGCTCCTTGAAACATACATTTACGGTCTCGTTTACCCACATTCCCGGCGCTTTTTTCACCGCTGCCTTTACATAGTCCTTCGTATGCCCCACCAGATAAAGCGCCCCGTTGATCTCCTTTTCCTCTTCCAAAAGTATTTCTGCCCCGCTGCCTATGTAATATCTGCGAAATTCTGCAGACTGCCGTTTTTCCATGGCCAGCAGCACATTGCTGCGCCGTGTCTTGATCTGTTCCGGCACCTGCCCCGGCATGGATGCCGCCGCAGTCCCCTCACGCCTGGAGTACTTGAAAATATGCATTTCATAAAAGCATACCTTTTCCAAAAAGTCCGCCGTCTCCGCAAACTCTTGCTCCGTCTCCCCCGGAAAGCCCACAATGACATCCGTGGTGATGGCCGGGTGCGGAAAATATTTTCTCAGGTGTTCCACTCCCCTATAGTATTCCCCGGCAGTGTAATGTCTATTCATCCGTTTCAACACAGTATCGCTTCCGCTTTGGAGAGAAAGATGAAAATGGGGACAGAGCTTTGAAAGCCTGCTCAGCCTCTTTGCAGCATCCTCCGTCACGATCCGGGGTTCCAGAGAACCTAACCGTATTCTCTCCAGTCCCTCTATCGTGTGAATCTGCTCTACCAGACCGATCAGTCCGCTTTCCCCGGAATAGGATCTCTTCCCTTCAAAGTCAATGCCATAGGAACTGATATGGATACCTGTCAACACCACTTCCTTAAATCCCCCCGCCACAAGTCCCCGGATTTCATTCATCACGTCTTCAGGCTGTCTGCTCCGGACCCTCCCCCTGGCGTAGGGAATGGCACAGTAAGAGCAGAACTGGTTGCAGCCGTCCTGAATCTTAATATAGGCTCTGGTATGCTCCGCGGTCTGCCTCAGTGTCACTTCCTCATATTCGTCCGTATGTGCCATGTCGATCACGGTGGTTCCGCCGAGAGTCTTGTCCCCCACGGCGGATTCACGCGGATACCCATCCTGTTCAGTACTTTCACGGTGAAATCCGTCCTGTGGCAGAGACTGTCGATCACCGGAGAGCCTCTCCCGCTCTTTCAAAAATTCCTCCAGGATCACGGCAATATCCCTCTTACGGTTATTGCCGACGGCAAGATCGATGCTGTCATCCTTTTCGATGGTTTCCCGCCCTGTCTGGACATAGCACCCCACCGCCACCACTATGGCATCCGGGTTAAGCTGTTTCGCCCTGTGGAGCATCTGCCTGCTCTTTCTGTCCGCAATATTGGTAACAGTGCACGTATTGACAATATAGATGTCTGCCGCATGATCAAAAGGCACAATATTGTAACCCTTTTCTTGTAATATTTGTTGCATTACGTCCATTTCGTAGGAATTGACCTTGCATCCCAGGTTATGCAATGCTACATTTTTCATAGGATTCCTCACTTTTTTTGTACGGCTTTTACCTTGACTTTTGTCCTCTTAACCATTAATATGTACTCAAAGGTATGACACAGACAAGGAGGTAAAAAGCATGAAGACAGTTCAAATATCTTTAAATTCCATTGACAAGGTCAAGTCCTTTGTGAATGACATTACCAAGTTTGACTATGATTTTGATCTGGTATCCGGCAGATACGTTATTGACGCTAAGTCTATCATGGGAATTTTCAGCCTGGATCTCTCCAAGCCCATTGACCTGAACATTCATTCAGAGGATGGTACAGATGAGGTTCTGGAAGTTCTGAAACCTTACACCATATAATCGCCGAATCCGTACGGCAACGGCATGTGTATGAACACACCGGAAGGTCTCAAAGGGCGCAGGCTCTTTGAGGCCTTCTTTTTTCCATAATACACTCCCGGTATCCCTTCTCATGAGACTTTCCGGAAATCATTCTGCCGATTCCCCGTTTTCGTTACAAGTTATATCGAACTCCCGGTGCTCATACTCATTAAGACATCCCGATATCCTACTCCACAATGATCAGCTCATCTGTCTCCAAAGCCGTTTTGACCAGTTCCTCGATTTTTTCATCCAAATTGTGCTCATGGCGCCGGATCACATTCAGATTGGGCTTGGTCACAGGATGCTTCGCCACAAAAATAGTACAGCAATCCTCAAAGGGCTGTATGGAAGTCTCGAAAGTTCCTATTTTCTCCGATACCTCCACGATCTCCTGCTTGTCGAAGCCGATCAGCGGCCGGTACACGGGCAGTTTACACACCTCATTGGTGGCGATCAGGGAATTCATGGTCTGGGAAGCCACCTGGCCGATGCTTTCGCCGGTGATCAGTCCCAGACACTCCGTCTCTCCGGCGATATGCTCCGCGATCCGCATCATATAACGGCGCATGATAATGGTAAGCTCCTCGTGAGGACATTTCTCATGGATGTAGAGCTGGATATCCGTAAAATTGATAACATGAAGGTAAATGGGCCCCGCATACCGCGATACGATCCTTGCCAGGTCCACTACCTTCTGCTTTGCTCTCTCACTGGTATAAGGCGGCGCATGAAAATACACCGCATCAATCTTCACACCCCTTTTCGCGATCATATAGCCCGCCACAGGCGAATCGATACCGCCGGACAGCAGCAGCATTGCCTTTCCGCCTGTACCCACCGGCATTCCCCCGGGACCGGGAATGATCTCGGAATAAATATAGATCTTCTCACGTATCTCAACATTTAACAAAATATCCGGATCGTGGACATCCACCTGCATTTCGGGATATGCGCTCAGAAGGACTTCACCCAGATCCCTGTTGATCTCCATGGACTCTTTGGGATAGTTTTTGCGGGCACGCCTTGCCTGTACCTTGAAAGTCTTATTGCGGTCCGGATACACATCCGCCACATATGTGACAACCGTGTCACATAATTTTTCAAATCCCTGATCCTCCACATACACTACCGGGCAGATGCCTGAGATGCCGAAGACACGCTGTAAATGCTCTACCGTCTCATCATAGTCAAATTCACTTTCCGCCTCCACATAAATCCGTCCCTGCGTCTTGTGTATCAGGAATTTTCCCTCACACTTTTTCAGTGCAAACTTGATCTGGTGGATCAACGCATCCTCAAACAGATACCGATTTCGCCCCTTAATACCAATCTCGGCATATTTTATCAAAAAAGCTGTAAATTTCATTCTTTATCCATACCTTTCTATTCCAACACCGTATCCGCTCTGTTCCCCGCTTCACCGGCATATCTGTCAGATATTGGTACCCGCCTGTTTCGGCAAAGATTCTTATTCGCAGATCCGGACACAGGACCGGGCGGCCAAGCATGAAGATGTTCCGATCAGGCCGCACTAATGCCTGCTGTACTTTCTCAACATGGGAATTTTATCATATAAAGTCTGTAATGTATAGTGTAATTCTTCTTCCGTGGTATAAACGGAAAAGCTGAACCGGATGGTGGACTCCAACCGGGATTTATCCGCGCCGATGGCTTTCAGCGTTGCGGAGGGCTGAGGCTTGCGTGCGGCGCAGGCGCTTCCTGCGGAGACATAGATCCCTTTCTCCTCCAGCGCGTGAAGCAGCACCTCGCTGCGCACTCCCGCAAAGGAGACGCTGACAATGTGGGGCGCCGTACCTTCCCCATCCGGATTTCCGGGAAGCAGCCCGTTGATGGACACTCCCTCGATCTTTCTGACTCCCTCCATGAAATATTTCTTACAGCGGTACAGGTGCTCCATATCCTCATCATAATGCTGGTATAGAAGCTCCGCCGCTTTAGCAAGTCCTGCCGCCCCGGGCACGTTATCCGTACCGGAACGCATATTCTGCTGCTGTCCTCCCCCGTGAAGGAGAGGCTGGATCCTTACCTTCTCGCCGATATACAGGACACCGATCCCCTTAGGCCCGTGGATCTTGTGTCCACTGACGGACAACAGGTCGATCTTCATCCGTTTCGGATAAATCTTTGCCTTGCCGAATCCCTGTACCGCATCCACATGGAACAGCGTATTGGGATTCAGTCTCTTGACCAGGGCCCCTGCCTCCGCCACGGGCTGCAGAGAGCCGATCTCATTGTTCGTGTGCATGATGGACACCAAAATGGTATCCGGTGTCATGGCCCTCTGCAGATCCTCCAGAGAGATCTGTCCATAGCCGTTCACCGGCAGATAAGTCACACGATATCCCTGATTCTCCAGGTAGCGCATGGTCTGTAGGATTGCGGGGTGCTCAATCTGTGTGGTGATCAGATGATTTCCACGTCTCTTATTTGCCAGTGCAACACCCGTCAACGCCATATTGTCCGACTCCGTACCTCCGGAGGTAAAGAAAATATCTTTTTCATCCACCTTCAGGATGTGCGACAAAGTCTCCTTCGCATGGCGCAGATAATTTTCCGCCTGCACTCCCTTCATATGAAGGCTGGAGGGATTCCCGTAATCTTCACACATTATCTTCGTCATCAATTCCGCAACTTCCGGAAATACTCTTGTGGTGGCGGAATTGTCCAAGTACACTTCCATTCTGTTTCCCCCTTTTTACTGCTCAGCATAGTCCGGTACACCGTCCGTATTATTTCCGGCACAAAACTCCCTGCCCGTTTTCCATCGGACTGTGTTGTTTCCAGTCAGCGATGCTCCGCATTGTCTCCCACAAATATCTTGTTGGCGGAATATCACGCCGCTGGGTTTTATCAGAACATAATGCGGTCAGCACACCAGTTATATCATATTATATGCAAAACCACTGATTCTGACAAAGCCACAGCAGGGAACTTATGATGAACGGACAGTCCTTTCCGCACTTTACTTTTCCAGACGGTACACAATCCATGAAAGCACCGTCATACCCGCCGTCTCCGTCCGCAGGATCCTCTTACCCAAAGTGACGGGGACAATCCCACTGTCCGTCGCCAGCTGTATTTCCGACTCTTCAAAGCCTCCCTCCGGACCGATAAAAAGAGCGATGTCCTGTCCTTCTTTGAGTGAATCAACCAGTTCCCGTGTTTTCTCCATATTTTCCGCCAGTTCGTAGGGGATCAGCTTTACATCCATGTCCGCCACCGTCTTTACGGCCTGGGAAAAGCTCATAATTCCGGCCACCTCCGGCAGGATCCCCCGCTTACTCTGTTTTGCGGCAGCCTGGGCAATGGTCTGCCACCGGGCAATCCTGGCTGCCGCTTTCTTTTCATCCAACTTCACCACACACCGCTTTGCCGCCACAGGAATGATGCGAAATACTCCCAGCTCCACCGCCTTTTGAATGATCATCTCCATCTTGTCCGCTTTGGGAAGCGCCTGAAACAGGTATACTCTGGAAGGCAGTTCCACATTATCCTCTTTCACAAAACGCAGCTGACAGACTATTCTGTCTTCCTCAAATGAGCCTATGGCACAACGATACTCCTTTCCATCCTGCCCGTTGCTGACGTTCAGCTCCTCACCGGATTTCATGCGGAGTACATTGCGAATGTGATTTACATCACTGCCCTGTATGATAACACGTTTATCCTCTATACTGATCTGAGAGGGGTCAACAAAAAACTGATACATGCTCTGCCCTTTCTGTACAACCTTTTCTGCCGTTCCTGCGGCTTCCGCCTCCTGCCGTAACGGCTTCCGGACTGTTTGTCACAGGATGAGCCACGGCGCGGTCATTCCTTCATTGCTTCCGGGCCGTCACACTGACCCATTCTCCCTGATAAGTCACTTCCACGATCTCAAGTCCTGCAGCCTCCACGGCTTCCCGCACTGTCTGCTCCTTGTCGTCAATGATCCCGGAAGTGATATAGATCCCGCCGGGTTTCAGCTGATCAACGATCACAGGCGTCAGGGGCACCAGCACATCCGCAAGGATATTTGCCGCCACGATATCGTAGCAGCCATATCCCACCCTGTCCTGTACCGCTTTGTCCGTGATGATGTTTCCCACCATCATCTCAAATCTGCCGCTTTCGATGCCGTTGGCTTCACAGTTCTGTGCCACCGCTTCCACGGCGCACGGATCCAGATCCGTGCCCACCGCGTGCCTGGCGCCGAACATCAGGGATAAGATCGCAAGGATCCCGCTTCCTGTTCCCACATCCAGAAGTTCCGTTTCAGGGGTAATGAACTTGCGCAGCTGACGGATACACAGTTGGGTCGTCTCATGCATTCCTGTTCCAAACGCGGTTCCCGGATCGATATGAAGCGTAAGCCTGTCCCGGTCAGACGGCTTGATATCCTCCCAGGAGGGAATCACCAGGATATCGTCAATATAGAACTGATGAAAGTACTGCTTCCAGTTGTTGATCCAGTCAATGTCCTCTGTCTCATCCACGGTAACGGTTCCTTCCCCGATATCACAAAAGATCTTCAGATCCTCCAGTTCCGCTTCCACTCTTTCTAACACTGTATCCACATCCAAAGTCTCACCCTGCAGTTCCAGGCTCCCATCCTCATTCTTCTCCACAAAGAAATTCAGCCAGGCAATGCCGTCGTCCTCCGGGCTGTCAGGAAGAATATCCACAAACATCTGCTCCTTCTCCAGAGCGGTCAGCGGCACCTTGTCCTCGATCTGGGCTCCCTCCAGACCGATATCGTACAGAGTGCTGATAATAATGTCCTCCGCCTCCGTAATTGTCTTTATCCGGATCTTTATCCATTTCATATCCTGTATTCCTTTCTCTGCCTTGTTTCAGCTCTGCTTTATTTCTACTCTGCCCTGCTTCATCTCTGCTTTATTTCCGCCTTGCCCTGCTTCTGCTCTGCCTTATTTCTTCTCCGCCCTTATCTGCCGCTCTTCCGTCGCCTTGATCCGTTTTACCGGATTTCCGCTCCCGCTTTTTCCTCCAATCGATTCAGTCCGTTTAAGGATCCTTTTTCGTCCCTGCTTCGCATCTGATACTCGCACAGCCCCAACACCATAAAAAGCAGCGGCGTACTCAGAACCTGCTGAAAGCTGATCAGAGAATTGATCCCATACATGGCAATAACCAGCATTCCCAAAAGCACTTTCCGGTAACGCTTCATACCGCCGATGTAAATTCCCGCAAGGGCCGCCACCCCCAGTATTCCCAGATTTACCAGCGTATTCAGCCATTCATTATGGGCATTGGCATATATGGTTCCGGTCCAGAATCCTTCCGTGGGAGTCAGTTCCGATGCCGGCAGGGTGGAATAGATGTAATTGGCAAAGCAATCCGGTCCCGCGCCTACCAGCTTCTGTCGGAACCCGCCCTGTACAAATCCCTGCCACGCAAACCGCCACAGGCCGCCTCTGCCGCTCCCCCAGCCGTCTCCCTTCGGCATACGCACTGCATATACAGCTGCCAGCGAGACCACCGCCAAAGCTCCTGAAAGCATCAACACATACCCTGCTTTCTTTGCCGTCTTCGCGGAAATTTTACCAAATACTGCCGCCAATGCCAAAAACACCGCTCCTACAACCCACCATCCGTTCCATGCCATCCTGTCCAGGCCGATACCGTCTGCGGGCACCGCCGCCATTGCCTCCGTCCCCAGCAGCTTCACCGTCTTTCCGTACGCTGCCATCACCAGACACATCCCCGCCGTCATGGCAAGCCCCCGGCAGAAAATCTTTTTATCTCCCAATCCATACAACAGGCTGATACCGATACATACCGCCGCGATCAAAGGTCCCGCGTCACTTCCCTGGATGCACAGGAGCACCAGCCCCATGACGCTCACTGTAAAATGCAGCAGCATTTCAAGCTTTCCCCTGCTCTTCAGATATCCCGCCACCGGAAATCCCAGCATGACGCAGCAGAAGCCGCAGAACCAGTTTATATTACCGATGGTGGAGATCATATGACTGTACTCCCAGCTTTTGTATGTAAAAGGCTGCATCAGCTTCGCCGGATCAAATCCCAGACGATTGGCGAAACCGATCAGGAACACAACGGCAAGAGCCGTCTCTCCCACATAAATCGGAACGCGGCTTCCATCGTATGACCTGGACATAAAGAAATAGATACACACAAACATACACTGGGAGACCGCCCCCATATACCACTCCATGTAGCCCAGCCAGGGGACATGAACGTAAGGACTGCAAAACGCTGAGATCAGCACCGCCGCCCCGTAAGCCAACATACAGATATCCGTAATACTGAGTCTCGGAAGATGCCTTGTCCCGCCGATAAAAGAGATCACTGCGCGGATCAGAGAAACTGCCAGCCATACCCCCAGACAGATCACGGAAACATTGCGGAACAGCATATATTTAGTATCCCCCAGCTTCCAGTAAGTTCCTCCTGTATAAAGGGACAATACCGTTGTCAGAAATATGAAATATAATTTACACAGTGTACTGATGAAATCATTCATTTGTCTTTTTCCTATCCTGAATTCTTCCTATCAGTATACCTCTTTTTCAGCAGTTTGAGAAGTATTTCCCGCCGTCTGATTCATTGCCCGCGGGAGGCGCTGTCCGAACTGTTACAATAAATACAATAACACCGCAGGACAAAACAAAGGATCCTGCGGTGTCTGATTCCCTTTATAAAAGCAAATCTTCAATATTTATATTTAATTCTTCTTTCCTATTTCTTCTTTTTCCAGAATTTGTTATCCCTGGTTTCTCTGGCGTCCTTCGGATCCTCTCCTCCGCCCGTGGCATTTTTTGCCGCATGCAGGGAATTGCCGGTGATCTCGTCAAACTGGCGCAGCAGCTCCTTCGCCTCATGGCTCAGCTTATCAGGCACCTGCACTACCAGTGTCACATAATGGTCGCCCCGTACATCCCTGTTTCTCCAGGAAGGAACACCCTTGCCCTTTAACCGGATCCTGGTGTCCGTCTGTGTACCGGCCTTTACGTCATAGATCACCTTGCCGTCCACCGTGTCGATCAGAACCTCTCCGCCAAGGGATGCCACCGCATAGGACATGGGAACAGTGGAATAAATATCCATATCCTGCCTCTGGAAAATAGGATGACGGCCCACAATGACTTCCACCAGCACGTCTCCTCTGGGGCCCCCGTTGATACCGGGATCGCCCAGACCGGGCTTGCGGACGGACTGGCCGTTGTCAATCCCGGCAGGGATATCCACCGAATAACGCTTCTTCATGGAAATATAACCGGACCCGTAACATTCCGGACACTTTTCCCTGATCACCTTACCGGTTCCCTGACAGTCAGGACAGATCTTCACGCTCCGGGTGATTCCGAAAAAGGCATTTTCCGTCACTACAGTCTGACCCTTACCTCCGCATCGCTTACAGGTTTCAGGACTGGTTCCAGGCTTTGCCCCGGAGCCGTTACAGGTTTTACAGGTCTCCTTGACCGTCAATTCGATTTCCTTATTGCAGCCGAACACCGCCTCCTCAAAGGTAATGCGGACGCTGGTGCGCAGATTTGCCCCTTTCATGGGACCGTTGCTGTGCGCCCTGCTGCTCCTGCCGCCTCCGAAAAAGCTTCCGAAGAGGTCGCCGAAGATATCCTCAAAATCCATTCCGCTGAAATCAAATCCGCCCGCTCCGCCGGCACCACCCTCAAAGGCCGCATGACCGAACTGGTCGTACTGCTTCCTCTTGTCCAGATCACTGAGCACGGCATATGCCTCGGAAGCTTCCTTGAATTTCTTCTCAGCCTCAGCATCACCCGGATTCATATCCGGGTGATACTTTTTAGCCAGCACACGATATGCTTTTTTTATTGCAGCATCATCTGCATTTTTCTCAACGCCAAGAACCTCATAATAGTCCCTTTTCTGCTCTGCCATACTTATACCTCATGCCTGCCTTCGCAACATTTTATAAGATGAAGGTCTGTTGTTTATTCTACACCTCTCTGAAGTCTCCGTCAATCACATCGTCATCTGCGGAAGAGGAAGCTGCACCGCCCATGTCCGGGCCTGCCGCACCGCCCATATCGGGACCTGCGCCCTGTGCCTGCATATTTTCATACATCTTGGTAAAGAGGGTCTGTGCACTGTTGGTCAGCTTCTCCTTGGCAGCCTTCAGTTCATCCAGATCACTGTCGCTCATTTCCTGATCCTTGGTTCTCTCCAGAATAGCCTTTACCGATTCCAGATCGCTCTGAACCGCTGCCTTGTCGCTGTCACCCAGCTTATCGCCAACCTCCTCCAGTGCCTTCTCGGTCTGGAATACGAAGGAGTCCGCATCATTTCTCGTTTCGATCGCTTCTTTCCGCTTCTTATCCTGAGCCTCGAACTCAGCCGCTTCCTTCACCGCTCTCTCGATCTCTTCATCGGACATGTTGGAGCCTGCGGTGATGGTAATGTGCTGTTCCTTGCCGGTACCCAGATCTTTTGCGGATACATTCACAATACCGTTTGCATCAATATCAAAGGTAACTTCGATCTGAGGCATACCTCTCCTTGCAGGAGGGATACCGTCCAGACGGAACTGTCCCAGAGACTTGTTATCCTTCGCAAACTGTCTCTCACCCTGTACCACGTTGATATCTACAGCGGTCTGATTATCCGTTGCGGTAGAGAAGATCTGGCTCTTCTTGGTAGGAATGGTGGTGTTTCTCTCGATCAGCTTGGTAGCCACGCCTCCCATGGTCTCGATGGACAGAGACAGCGGAGTCACATCCAGCAGCAGAATATCGCCTGCGCCTGCATCGCCTGCCAGCTTGCCGCCCTGTACGGAAGCGCCGATCGCCACACACTCGTCCGGATTCAGGGATTTGCTGGGTTCCTTGCCTGTCAGCGCCCTTACCTTATCCTGTACGGCAGGGATTCTGGTGGAACCACCTACCAGAAGCACCTGGCCCAGATCCGAGTTGTTCAGGCCCGCATCCTTCATGGCATTCTGCACGGGAATGGCGGTTCTGTCAACCAGATCTCTGGTCAGCTCGTCAAACTGTGCACGGGTCAGATTCATGTCAAAGTGCTTGGGGCCTTCCGCATTTGCAGTGATAAAGGGAAGGTTGATATTGGTAGTCATGGCGCTGGAAAGCTCTTTCTTAGCCTTCTCAGCCGCCTCCTTCAGTCTCTGCATAGCCATCTTGTCGCCGGAAAGGTCGATGCCCTCCGCCTTCTTAAACTCTGACAGCATCCACTGAATGATCTTATTGTCGAAATCATCGCCGCCCAGATGGGTATCGCCATTGGTGGAAAGAACCTCGATGACACCGTCTCCGATCTCAATGATGGAAACGTCAAAGGTACCGCCTCCCAAGTCGTACACCATGATCTTCTGCTCTTTCTCGTTATCCAGACCGTATGCCAGAGCAGCTGCGGTAGGCTCATTGATGATACGCTTTACATCCAGACCTGCGATCTTACCCGCATCCTTGGTAGCCTGACGCTGTGCGTCATTAAAATATGCGGGAACGGTTATAACCGCTTCAGCCACCTTCTCACCCAGATAGCTCTCCGCATCTGCCTTCAGCTTCTGCAGGATCATAGCGGAAATCTGCTGGGGGGAATACTTCTTTTCATCAATGGTGCGTCCGTTGTCCGTACCCATATCTCTCTTAATGGATGCGATGGTCTTCTCCGCGTTGGTGACCGCCTGACGCTTTGCAGGCTCACCCACCAGTCTCTCGCCGGTCTTCGTAAATGCCACTACGGAAGGTGTGGTTCTGGCGCCTTCTGCATTGGCGATAACGGTAGGCTTACCACCCTCCATTACTGCCACGCAACTGTTTGTTGTACCCAAGTCGATACCGATAATCTTACTCATTTTTATGCCTCCTCAAAATTTGTTTTCCTGTACATTTATAAAGTCATATACTGATATTAAATTAAAAACACTGCGGTTTCCTCATTTTGTTACGGAAACCATGGAATGACGGACCACGCTGTCACGGTAGGTATAACCCTTCTGCAGCTCCTGCGCCACCACACCGGACTCATACTCATCGCTTTCCGCCTGCATCACCGCATTGTGGAGATTCGGGTCAAACTCCTGCCCCACAGCCTCAATAGGCTTCACGCCGATATTTTCCAGTTCCGTGAGAAGCTGTTTGTAGACACGGGTCATCCCGTCCACAAAGGGATCCTCCCTTTTTTCCTCCGGCACCGTGGCAAGACCTCTCTCAAAATTATCGACAACGGGAAGAATCTTCTCTATCACACTCTTAGCTCCCGTCTCAAACATGGCCTGCTTTTCCTTCTCGGAGCGGTTGCGGAAATTCTCAAATTCGGCAAGCTGGCGTTTTACTTTATCCTCCAGCTGTGCAATCTGCTCCTTGCAGGCATCCGCCTTCTTGTCC
The DNA here is from genome assembly GCA_947177885.1 of uncultured Lachnospiraceae bacterium. The sequence continues at coordinate 4,215 of CAMWWF010000016.1, read as the reverse complement.
TGCTTTGCCTGTTTTCTGGCAGCCTTCTTCTCCGCCCTGCTCATAGGCGCCTCTTCCGAAGCTCCCTCTGAAATATCTTCTCCGGAATCCCCGGGAGAATCCTCTGCAGAAACATCTTCCGCTTCCTCTATGATCTCTTCTGCTGCTTCTGTGTCTTCCTCAGTGGCTTCCACCGTTTTCGTTTCTTCCTTTTCCTGTTCTGTCATATTACCATCCCTTTCTCTGTATTCTGTCTTCTATATTTAAAAAGCGCTGGCAAATACTTCTGCAAACACGGCGCTGACCTGTCATCCACAGCAGGGAACCGGGTGCCGGTTTCAAAACAATCCCTCACTTCTCATCGTCCTTGTACAATTCATCCAACTGTACCTGCAGAGACCTGAGCGTTCTGACCACCTTGTCATAATCCATTCTCTTGGGCCCCACAATGCCAATAGTTCCCTTCATGCCATCCCCCAATTCATAGGTGGCTGTGACCACACTACAGTCCCGCATGCTCTGGACCGGACTTTCCGATCCGATGTAGACCTGGATTCCCGTATTCTCTTCCTCTTCATTCTTGTCTTGAAGAAGAGTTCCCAACAGCTGCTTCTCTTCAAACGCATTTATCAGCTCACTGGCTTTCTGGTGGTCCGCCAGCTCCGGATATCGCAGAATATTGTTCGTACCGCTGGTATAGATCTCCAGATCCTCCTCTGCCCTGATAGCCTCCGCCACCGCATCGATCACCTCGCTGACAATGGCGCTGTGGATGCCTGCCTGCTGCTTCATGACCGCTATCATCGCCAGATTGATCTCATCGATGGACAGGCCGTTTAAATGGGTGTTCAACAGGATGTTTAATTTTAACAGTGTCTCATCATCGATTTCTTCATCCACGGAAAGGATATTGTTTTTGATCACATTTCCTTCTATAACAATGACTGCCAGAATCTGGCCCGCGTCCACCCGGGAAAGCTGAATAAATTTCAGCTTACTCCGTTTTGCCTGGGGCGCGGATATCATGGTAGCATACTGTGTGTTCTGAGCAAGGACTCTGGCCACCTGCTTGAGCAGTGTCTCCATCTTATCCTGACGCTGCACCAGCATTTCCTTCATTTCTACTACTTCCCGCTCTTTCTCCTCCATCATGGTATCCACATAAAGGCGGTAGCCCTTGTCGGAGGGGATTCGTCCGGCAGAAGTATGGGGCTGCAATATATAACCCATCTCCTCCAGATCCGCCATCTCATTACGGATCGTAGCGGAACTCAGGTTCAGGTCAGTATATTTCGAAATGGTCCTGCTGCCAACCGGCTCCCCTGTTTCCAGGTAATTGCGGATAACTGCCTGAAGAATTTTCTTCTTTCTATCATCCAGCTCCACTTCTATACCTCCCTTCGCATTATTAGCACTCGTCAAAAGGGAGTGCTAATATCTGCTAACCATAAAATATCACTTACCCCCTATATTGTCAACCGATTTTCAGAAAAATAAATCTAAAATAATTATAAACGCAAAAAAAGACCCTGACAGACCGGCACGGGGAAATCCATCCCACAGCCAATCCTGTCCGAGTCTTTTGAATAGTCGGATTTTTCTATTAACTTAAATATAAAAGCTGCCTGTGAATTCCTTGTTCATTACATAATAAACAGCATGTTCCTCGGGCTTTATATACAGCTCGACGGTTTCCAGATCTCCAACCTTCTGCTTCAGATCGTACTTCCATACATCCTTTGCAATCTTCACCAACTCATCCTGTGTATAGGAATTACCGCCGAACTGAAGATGAAGCTCGCTCTTTAATTCTGCCTTCTTGGCAGCCGGCTTCCTTCCGCGTCCAACAGTCTTCTTTACCTCTGCTGTCTTTTTCTCTACTGTCTTCTTTGTCTCTGTTGTCTTTTTCCCTGCTTCTTTCTTCGCGGCTGCTGTTTCGCTCTTAACAGTCTCTTTCTTTTCGGTCTCTGCCTGAACAGGCTCTGCGGTCTTAGTGTCTGCTGCCTTCTTAGCTGCTGTCTTAGGTGCTTCAACCTTTGCGGTTGTTTTCTTATCTGCTGCCATAACTTTTCTCTCCCTTCATTTATGAAGCAATATTATACTCTTTTTTCCCTATAAAACAGACTTTTTCACTCTCCGACACAAGCAGTATATTCTGTTTATCGATAAATGTCAACAATTTATTGAATTTTTACGTAAAAATCCATAACAGACGGCATCTGTCATGCCCGACAACCTGTCATTTAAAAGATAATAGTCCCTTCTGCGGATCCTGTATACGGGATTTTCCCTGCCATTCTGATTATATTTATTATTCCCCATGTTTATGCCACCTTCATTCCGGAAATCCGAAACGCATTCCATATTACTCTTCGCTGAGGGCGTTTAAATGGTAAAGCATCTGTTCATAAGAACGGGCGGCAATGGAAGCCGCCTCTGCATAAGCCCGCGGCCTCATCCAGTCGCCGGCCCTTCCATGCCAGGCTGCTGCCTTCTGCCGTGCGCGACAGGCAAGCTCTTTTATGGTCAGTCCTTCCCTTACACCCAGCCGGTTCTCTGCAGAACGCCCAAATTCCCCCATAATACTTAAAAAGTCCTGCTTTTCCTCCTCATCCGAAAAATGTAATTGACCGTTATAATACGCCTGCAGGACCTTCAGTTCTTTCAGAGACTGTACGGAGACTACCAGCCCGTCAATTTGATCCGTCATCTGTTTACAGATTTCCTTCAACCGCGCACTCCCCTCCGGACTTTCCCTGATCTGTCGGGCCAGAGCACGAAGATGATTAAAAATATACTGCGTCTTGATCAGAAAAGTTCTGTTTCCGAAATGACGCACCAGCATATCTCTCACAGCCTGCATACCGCTGACTTCCGACAAAATACCTCCAATATCCTCCGGAACTTCTCCTGCCTGCAGCAGTGTGGAGATCTCCAAAATCCCATATTGGCCCAGAAGCCCCAGAAGCCTTCTGCGGCTGTCCGCATCTCCATAAGCATTTCCAGTGGCACCTGAAATAAAATTCTCCGCATCAAACAGCAGCTCCTGCAATTCCATTAAGTCCGCCCCCGCCAGCTGTCGCAGCACTTCCCAGTCAGACGCCACCAGCTGCGCATATCCTTCACATACTCCCGCACAGACAGGCAGTATGGAAAAAAGCAATTTTTTGATGCTTTCATTTTTCAACAGGGAATCTGTGACCGTTCTGGCGGCTTCTGTCGGTGACTTTTCCGAAAATACATCCCAGCCCCCGGTAACATCCACCTTCGTCAGAAGGCCAATGGAATTGATCGGTGAAATGGAGCTGCCCTTCCCCTTATGAAATGCCTGTAAGATCTCATCATCGTCTTTATCTTTGGTACGGCAGAAGGCATAGAGGACAGCGTCAGCCATTCCCGCCTCATAAATTGTGTCTTCAGAACCTCTGATGGAAAGGAAATCCAGGGTATTCCCGGAATCTTTTCCATAGGAGGCATCCAGACCGGGAGTATCTATAAATTCCATAGTTCGCAGAACCTCACTGGGGTAATAGATGATCAGATATTTCACACCGTCCATCCGTTCATTGTCCTCTTCTCCCGCTCTTGCGGACCACTTTCGCAGCTCGGACAGGGAGGCGTCCTGCTGACTGCCGTCCCGGAAGCAGATGGTGATCCCCGGCTGCTCCCCATAACGAAACCAACAAACGGTATATGTAGTTTCCAACACTCCCGTGCAAAGAATATCTGCACCCATAAGCGCATTCATAAAAGTAGACTTCCCCACCTTAATGCCGCCCACCACGGCAACCCTCAGCGGCACCTCCAGTCTTGCCTTCATTTCCAGGATCACCGCATCCAATTCTCCTGCATCCCCGCATTCCATGCACAGACTGTGTATGTGATCCAACATCCTGAATACTTCTACTTTTAACGCCATGATCCTTCTCCTGTCCCGGTGCGCTGACACATTCTGTCAAATGTGCATCCTTCAAAATTGTATGGAAATATGTCCTCAGGGCACATGATTTTACGGTGCCCTGTGACTGCTGTGAACGTGTTCTTTCACCGGATTTCCTGTTTTTCGATATAGTCAGCTATAGGCCCACATACAGAACCACTTCCTGAGATCGCAGGATCTCTCCCCGGAACCGGTAACCGGGCCGGACAGTCTCCGCGATCCGTTCTGTCTCTGTCGCTTCTACACATCTGACGCTGCCGCCGATACTCCTTGTGTAGATCTCGGAGGTCGCCGTA
>CAMWWF010000015.1 GCA_947177885.1 uncultured Lachnospiraceae bacterium | reverse complement strand
AGAGCTTTAGCTCTTTGGTGTCCTCACTCAACGATGCCACCGCATCGCCTCGTTCAGCCGCCTTGCAGGTTGAAAATTCATTCTGCGTCATTTGGCTGAAAATGAACGTGTCAGCACACCAGCTCTTTTATCGTTAACCGTTCACAACAGCCGCTGAAAGCCGGGGACAAAGTGTCAGGATAAGTCATATTCTGCCATGTGCATGGCAAAAAGTAAAAACTCCGGTGCATACCGGAGCTTTTACTTTTGATAGGGGGAATTATGTTTGAAAGTATCTATAGGAACCTGATAAATCAGGATTGTTTTTAGGCGAAGCTGACAGAACCCTAACCCATGTGTTAAAACTCAACAGCTCCTTTGTTTATGTATTTATCATACATGGAAAATATGTCCAAAGTTTGACCATGTGCTAAAGGTTTTATAAAGATTCTTAAGAAATTGTGGGATAAAATTTATAATTTGATAATCTGTTCAGAATCTGTATTCTGATCCGCAATAAGCTGTAAATCACGTTCAGCCGGAGCATGGATCCCCAAAAGTGTGGATACATCGCTCCGGCTGAACGGATTTACAATTGTTTTATACAGGATTTACTATATTCGAGCGGTGGAAGACGGCCTTCAACCCCAGATCCCGATCCAGAAGCACTATGTTGGCATATTTACCGGGAGTAAGGCTTCCGTAGTCGTGATAAATGCCAACAGCCTTTGCGGGATTGACTGCGGCGCACTTCACTGCGCTGGCAAGCGGGATGCCCATGTCCCGAACGGCAGTGCGGACGCAGTCCATGAGATTTGTCACGGAGCCCGCGAGAGTTCCATCCGCTAAAACGGCCAGATTACCCTTTACCGTGACCGTCTGTCCTCCCAGATCATATTCACCGTCCTTAAGTCCTGCGGCACGCATACTGTCGCTGATCAGGATGATCCTGTCATCTCCGAATATTTTGAAAGTAGTACGCACCGCTGCGGGATGGATGTGTATACCGTCGCAGATCAGCTCCGCCATGCAATGGCTGCTGTCGGCAGCGGCGCCGACAGGGCCGGGAGCGCGGTGGCTGAAAGGCATCATGGCATTATAGGTGTGCGTCAGCTGGGATGCGCCGCAGGAAAGGGCTTCTTTTGCCGTATCGTAGTCCGCGGTAGTGTGGGCAAGGGAAATATTGATGCTGCCGCTGTTCTCGCGAATGAAATCCATGGCGCCATCCGCCTCAGGGGCCACGGTCACTGTACGGATCAGACCACCAGAAGCCTGCTGAAGCCGTTTCAGCATCTCCGTGTCCGCAGGACAGATATATTTATCGTTTTGCGCGCCCTTTTTGGCAGGGCTGATAAAGGGTCCCTCCATATACAGACCGCAGAAATCCGCACCGTCGGCGCAGGAAAAGTCTTTTGCAGACCGGCAGATCCCGGTCAATACTTCCTCGGACATGGTCATGGTGGCAGGGGTGATGGAAGTCACTCCCTGGTGAAGTTCGTATTCGGCAATGACGCGGAATGCCTCCTCGGTGCCGTCGCAGCAGTCGCATCCCATACAGCCGTGAAAATGAATGTCGGTCAGTCCCGGAATAACGTAACATCCTTCGGCATCCGTCAGGGTTTCAGGCGCCTCCGATGCGAAATAAGTCTCCTCCGATACAATCCGGTCATCACACAGATAGACTGTAGCGGGCACAAAGGCACCCTCCTCCTGGAATACACTGCCGTTTATAATTTTATGTTTTTTTGACATTATATACCTCGTTTCTGCATTATACCCCGCTTATACGGGTATGACTCAATTGAACTTCCGCATGCCGAAGGCGGTTATGTCCTGATGCATATGCCGGAAGCCGACAGTCGCAGGACTGACCTTATGCGGCATTTGTGGAGATGCCTACGACAATGCCGCCTCGTCGGCAACGAGAATCACATTGTTATGCAGCTGCAGGATGGAAGCAGGCACCTGTGGTGTGACAGGGCCGAAGAAAGCCTTTTTGACAATGTCAGCTTTGTCTTCTCCGGAGACTACCACCAGTACCTGGCGTGCGGACATGATCGTCTTAATGCCCATGGTATACGCCTGACGGGGAACCTCTTCCTCCGATGCGAAGAAGCGCCGGTTTGCCTTGATAGTCTGATCGGCCAGTGTGACACAGTGGGTTTCCTTTTCAAAGAAAGAGTCCGGTTCGTTAAAGCCGATATGTCCGTTGTGCCCAAGGCCCAGAAGCTGTATGTCCGCTCTTCCCACGGAAGCAAGGGTTTTATTATAGTCTTCACAGGCTTTTTCGCTGTCAGCTTCCATGCCATCCGGAAGGAAGGTTCTGTTTTTATCGATATTTACTTTATTGAACAGATTTTCATTCATGAAGTAGTAATAACTCTGGGGATTCTCCCGTGAAAGCCCCTTGTACTCATCCAGATTTACGGTAGTGACCTGTGAAAAATCCAGATCTCCCCTGTCACACCATTCCGCAAGCTGCCGGTATATGCCCAGAGGGGTGGAGCCTGTGGCAAGTCCCAGTACACAGTCCGGTTTTAAAATGATCTGCGCGGAAATAATGTTCGCGGCCTTTCGGCTCATGTCATTGTAATCTTTTGCTCTGTAGATTTTCATGTCTGCCTCCTGTTTCTCCGCTTAAGCGGTTTGGATATTGCGATACCTTTTATGGCGAGTCCTGAATAGAAAACCGAAATGGAAGAGTGACTCAGCCCTTACGGACATTATATCAGTCATTGACAAACGATACAAGGTCTGAACAAAAGGAGACTGCATAAAGTTCACACAAAGTGGGGATGAAATAACGGGAGCATTTTGTGTGAGACTTGCGAAAAGCATTATTGCGAAAATATACCGGGTTCTATATAATAGAACCAGTATTCTATCCGGTCAATCTATAGTAGAAGGCACAGGAATAAGATTTGAGGCCTGCAGAAAGGCATGGTTATTATAATGAAGATTGCAATCTGTGACGATGAAGCAGAGTACCGTCAGATCCTGCGGGAAAGAATTCTGCACCATGCGGTCATCTGGAATTATGAGGTGGAAATTACAGAGTATGCGGACGGAAGCAGTCTGCTGGCAGCAGTGGGCAAATATGGAAGCCAACGTTCAAATATGGAAGTCAGTGCCCTTCAAAGAGGGGCATGGGAGTGTAAAAATGAAAGTGCGGATGTATATTTTCTGGATATAGAGACGGAAGGCGGGGCGGACGACGGGATCAGGACGGCCAGGGAGCTTCGCAGACGGGGAGACAAAGGGCTGATCGTCTATGTCACAGGCTTTATTGACTATGTGCAGACGGGTTATGAGGTCAGGGCGTTTCGCTATCTGCTCAAAAGTCAGATAGACAGGGATCTGGAGCAGGTTCTCCTGGATATCAGGAAAGAACTGGAGGGAGAGGACTTTTTCTCTTATCGGAAAAATAAGGAAATACTGCGTGTGAAACTGCAGGACATTCTTTATCTGGAGAGTGACAGACGCCTTGTGCGCATCAAATGTGATCAGGGGGAGGAAACGTTCTATGGCAGTCTGGATGATGTGGAAGAAGAACTGGCCGGAAAAGGATTCCTGCGCTGTCATAAGAGCTACCTGATTCATATGGACAGGGTGAGAAAGCTCTCGGGAGGACAGATCGTGATGGAGGACGGAAGCATTGTCGCTGTAAGCCGTTCTTATGGAAAGGCGGTAAAGAGAGCGCTTACACTGCACTTTGCCCGGTGACGTCGGAGGCAGATATATATTTGCGGGCAGTGAACTGCAGCACGGAGGAGCTGCGGGGGACTTGAGCTGTTATGAGGGGTGAAGGTATTTATGAAAGAATTCGGTATGAATCTGGGGATCACACTGGTTCTGGCAGGGAGCTATTTATGGTGTATGAGAAGGCAGGGCAGAACCGGGAAAATTCTGGGGTTGTCCTGTTTTCTGGTGGCGGGGTGCTTTTTGGACAGATTATTCGGTCTGGTTATGGAAGGGATCATCCGGGACGATTTCCAGGGACAGATGCGGTTTGCGGGACTTGCGCTGTCCAAAAGCATGACAGGGATCCTTCTGCTTGTGATCTGCGGTGTCAGCAGGGAAGCTGCCGGGAATGGGGACATGAATGTGGATAAAGGGATGAGTTATATAGACAAACTGACGGTGGCAGGTACCGTCTTTTTTTGGTGTGTGCTGACTGCTACAGGGATATCTCCGGGGCGGGAGGTATGGAGCGGGCGGAACACCGACTCCGGGCCGGACGGGCCCCTGGTGGCGGATTTTATCCGGACACTTTTGCTGTTTGCCACACTGTTGGGATTCTACCTCTCTGTATACAAATACAGGCGGTCGGAGCATGGCAGGCAGGAGGAACGGAAGAGACAGGAGGAACGCAGGCAGACAGAGACCTATCTCTATACCATTGAGAGTAATTATCAGAGGACCAGAGAATTGTGGCATGACCTGAGAAACCATATCAGTCTGCTGCATCTTCTCCTGCAGGAAGAAAAATATGAACAGCTGCGGGATTATCTCCGAGTATTGGGAGAGGAAGTGGATCAGATCGCGCTGCCGGCAAAGAGCGGGAATCTGATCGTGGACGCGGTGCTGGCGGACAAGGTGTCCAGGGCAAAGCGGGAAAACATAGCGGTGGAGACGGAATTGTGTGATCTTACCGAACTGCCGCTGAAACCGGACGAGATATGCAGCCTGTTTGGAAATCTGCTGGACAACGCCATTGAAGCATGTCTTCGGGTAGAGAGAGGGAGGAAGATCACGGTTACATGCCGGGTGAGGGATGGGGAGACTTATCTTTCCGTCAGGAACACTATGGCAGAGGAAAACATTGCGCAGGGAAATCGGCTTATAAGCCTCAAAAGTGACCGGGAGAACGTGGTGGGGCACGGCCTTGGTCTTCGCAGTGTGGAGCGGGTGGTGAACCGTTATGCCGGTGAACTGGTAACGGATGTCGGTGAAGGGATGTTTACGGCGGCGGTGTGGCTGCCGGGGGAGAGGGAAGCGGAGCAGAATTGCCAAAGGAAAGTACTGAAAACAGAGGAAAGCGCATATGAGGAAAAAATATAAGAAAAGAATATAAGGAAAGAATATAAGGAAAGAATGGGATGAAAGGGACTGGTGCCGTGCCCTGCAGAATGGTATGCAAAATATGTCAAACAGACAGTAAATTATTACAGTCAGCCGCGTGAGAACGCAGGTTGTGGTATCCTGAGAGACAGTCGGAAGGATCCGGCCGGAAAGGAGAACAGGGAATGAAAACATTAAAAAACTGTGCATATGCGATACGAACAGTTTTTCACTATGCACCCCTCAATGCGGTGCTGTATACCATTGGTTATTTTGTGCCTGCATTTTTCACGGGACTGCAGATGCTGTTGGTGCAGAACATTGTGGACAGCGGTGTGGCACTGGTCCAGGGCCAGGGGGAACTGCAGCCTGTAGTCCGGTGGAGTGTGCTGCTGGTCATTATGCTGACATTGTGGGTGTCCTTGCAGAAGCTGGCGCAGTATGAGCAGTCGGTCATCCAGACACGGCTTACCGAACGTATGGCGCCGGACATAGCGAACAAGCTTATAGAGCTGGAATATGCCAGCTTTGAGGAGAAGGGCATACAGGAGGTGTTCCAGAGAATGTCCGATGAGCCCCAGCAAATGGTAGGCCAATGCTTTAACAGGGCAATGATCAATGCCCAGGGAACCATGTCCCTGATCTTCAGCATGGCAGTCTTCTTTTCCATCTCGGTATGGGTGGGCGTGGGGGTTTTGCTGATCGGTATCCCTACCAGCATATTGGGATATTTTTCTGCGGGAAAGCGGCGGCTCATCACCAGACAGTCCGCGGATTCCAGAAGGCGGATGGCGGATCTGAAAGGGCTGTTATCTAACAAACATGCCATGTATGAGATGAAATTATTTTCCTCGGAGGAATTGTTTACTCATAAATGGAATAAGAGCAGCGGCGAACTGGCGGATATTACCATGCGTGAGGGACGCAAGTCTCTGACTATGGATATTGCAAGTAATCTTCTGCAGGTGTTATACATTGTCTTTATTATCTTTACTGTGACTTACAGTTTTTTTCAGGGGAGAATTACTCTGGGACAGTTTACGGCGGCCATCGGCGCGGCAAATTCTATTGGGGATAAGCTTTATTATGCGGCCTGGCATTTGTCCATGATGCTGCGGTTTGCCATGGAGATGGATTTCTATATAGAATTTCTGCGTCTGGAGCCCCGAGGAGATCGGGGTGAAGTGACATCCGTGGGCAATTATGATATTGCCTTTGAGAATGTCAGCTTTCAATATCCCGGCACGAACCAGAAGATATTGCGGAATGTGACCTTTTATGTCAAAGACGGGGAGCGTATCGCCTTCGTGGGAGAGAATGGTGCGGGGAAATCAACCATTATCAAGCTGCTCTGTGGTCTCTATGAGCCGACAGCGGGACGTGTAACGGTGGGCGGCGTTCCGGTGCGGTCCCTGTCGGAAGAGCTCAGGCAAAAGGTACTGGCAGTGGTATTTCAGGATTTTCAGGGTTATCAGATGACTTTGCGGGAAAACATTGCTTTCGGCAGCATAGACAGGCTGGATCAGGACGCGGAGCTGATACATGCCCTGAAGCTGGCGGACGGAGAGGAATTACTGGCGGATATGCAGGGGCTTGACAGAAATCTGGGAAAGCTGGCTGAGGACGGGCAGGATCTGTCAAAGGGCCAGTGGCAGCGGGTGGCCATGGCCAGAGCCTTTGTCTCTAAAGCGAGGTATGTAATCCTGGATGAGCCTACGGCGGCTCTGGATCCCATTGCGGAAAGCCAGATGTATGAGAATTTTGCGAAAATATTTCATGAGCGGGGAACCATTATGATCTCTCACCGCCTGGCTTCCGCCAGAATGGCGGATCGGATCATGGTGTTGGACGGGGGAAGGATCGTGCAGGAAGGAAACCATGAAGAGCTGATGAAAAAGGGCGGATTGTATCAGGATATGTATATGGCGCAGAGTTCCTGGTACTATTGTGAGCAGACGCTTTAAGCGGCTTTGAATCTGCCGGGGAATGCTTTTCCCAGGGTGTGCGGACTGGGGGAATGAATTTCCTGACGCGCTTTAGTGTGCCCGGTTGACGCGTTTTCTTCTGAAAGATACACGAATTGTGTTTGCCGTCTGTGCGGGTATACGGGAAATTCGAAAAGATATGGAAAAAGAATCGGATCCAGGGGGCTGAATATGAATAAAAAGAAGAATTATATCTATTTTAAGTATGTGTTTCAGGATTGTTTCAAGGCATTTCCCGCAATGCTGATCCTGCTGGTATTGCTGGAGGTCATGAATGATGTATTCGTAGTGCTGCGCCCTGCAGTGTTGGCGGAGGTTGTCGAGGGAGCGGCAGAAGGGGCAGGACGGCAGCTTGTGCCGGAAATCGCGTTTTTTGCCGGCCTGCTTCTGACAGCGCCCCTTCTCAATTCTGTCAACCGTTGGGCGGAACTGGTGCTGGATGTAAAGTCAGAACAGTATTTCGGCAGGAAGATGTTTGCCTTTTCCAAGCAGATCCGGTTGGAGGCTCTGGAGGACACGGAGGTACTGGATCAGTTTAAAAAGGCGGAACGGGCCATGCAGAATAACACTACTGTAGCGCTGCTTATGAGCATACTCAATGTATTGGGGCGTGTGGCTACCTGTGTGGGTATCATGGCGGTGGTGGGATCCTATTCCGGATGGCTGCCTGTCATAGCTCTGACCGGTGCCGTTCCAAGTCTGCTGGTACAACTTTACGGGATAAATGTGAGGGTGAAGCTGAGACGCCGGCAGAGCATGTCAAGGCGGAAGGTACAATATCTGTGGGAGCTGTTTACCCGGAAGGAAGCGGTGAAAGAGATGCGCACCATGGGATTTTCAGCCTATCTGAAAGAAAAGTGGAGCGAAGAAAATGTGACTCTGGTGAGAGAGTCCCAGGAAGTGGAGCAGAGACTTTACAGAAAAGGAATGATCTCGGACAGTATCGTAAATCTGTTCTATGCTCTGAATATAGCGGCTACTTTATATCTTATGGTAAAAGGTCAGATTTCCGTGGGAGAGTTCGCGGCATGTCTTATGGCATTTGCCAGCTTTCAGACCAGCCTGCGGAGCCTGGTGGATGTGGCAGGAGGAATATTTGATTATTATCAGTACACGGAAGATTATTATGACTATTTTACCATTCCGGTGGAGCAGAATGGAACCGGGCAGTACCGGCCTTTTCAGGACAGCATTTCCCTGAAAGATGTCACTTTTCGTTACAAAGGGGCGGAGGAGAATGCCCTGAAGGGAGTGAACTGCTCCATCGCAAGGGGCGAACATGTGGTGATCGTGGGAGAGAACGGTTCCGGTAAGACGACTCTGTCAAGACTATTGACGGGAGCATATCTGCCCCGGACAGGGGAGATTTCCTATGACGGACAGAGCACATCGGAGCTGGACAGGAGAAGTCTGTACGGACACATTTCTGTGGTCCCCCAGGACTTTGTGCATTATCAGTTTACACTGCGGGAGAATATAGGTATCAGCGATATAGACCGGATGCAGGATGGGAAGGCCATGGAAACGCTTCTGAGGCAGGTGGCGGGACCGGAATTCCTGAAGGATATCGGTAGTCTGGATATGCAGCTGGGCAGAGAATTTGGCGGCAGGGAGCTGTCAGGGGGACAATGGCAGAAGATAGCCATTGCCAGAGGGCTGTGGAAGGACAGTGACATCATCATTCTGGATGAACCCACCAGTGCCCTGGATCCTTTGGTGGAATATGATATTCTCTCCAAGTTTAAAGAAATGATCCGTGACAAAACTTCCGTCATTATCTCTCACAGGGTTGGTATGTGCCGCAGCGCGGACAAGATCATTGTGATGAAGGACGGCCGTGTGGCGGAATGTGGGAAGCATGAGGAGCTTCTGGCCCTGAACGGGGAGTACAGCCGGATCTGGGAAGAGCAGGCGAAGTGGTACGCATAGTGCACTCTGCCGAAAATGACTTGTGCCAATGCGGACCGCAAGCCTTAGTTTCTCTTATTGATATCATGGGTTGGATTTTGTATAATAGACCAGATACATTACAGGGGAGGAATAGGGAAGATATGTATTTTACGAATAAGGAAATACTGGGGATCGCCATGGAGCAGTCTGCCATAGATGCAAACTGCAGCGCTGCCGATTTTATGGAGGAGCGGAATGTGGTGGTGATATCAAAGAAAAATGAGAGAGCGAGGAAATATCTGGAGCTGCCGCTGCCATGCAATCTGATCTCCTACGGAAACAATATTGTGGCCTCAGTGCAGGAAGAATACAGAGAAATTGCCGCATCGTATATTAACAGGTATCCGGTGGAGCATTGTTTTGAGACACCGAATATGCATGTATTGAATGATGCATTGCAGGAGGACGGGCTGAGGATATGCTTTATGGCGGAATATTTTCTGCCTGATCTGAACTGCTTTCAGGAACAAAGGTGTGGGTATGAATTGAGGATTCTGCATCAGGAAGATTTTACTTCCTTATATAAAAAGGAATGGAGCAATGCCCTGTGTGAGAAGCGCAGGGAACTGGATGTGTTGGGGATCGGTGCCTATGATGACAATGCTCTGGTGGGATTCGCGGCCTGTTCCGCGGATTGTGACACCATGTGGCAGATCGGAGTGGACGTACTTCCGGAATATAGGAGAAAAGGAATTGCCTCCGCTTTGACCAGCCGTCTGGCATTGGAAATATTAAAGGAGGGTAAGGTTCCCTTCTATTGCGCGGCATGGTGCAATATAAGATCTGTCAGAAATGCGATCAAAAGCGGTTTTCGCCCTGCATGGGTTGAGATGACGGCAAAGGCCCGGTCCGTGGTGGATGAGATGATACGGTAAAGCGGCAGCAAAAATTACTCAAAATATCAGGACATTTTTTTCCCATATGCTACAATATAGTTACGATATCGTGACAGGTGGAACAGGCGGTTTATTCAGGCGCAAAGAGGTTCGGAGAGCCTGCGGAGCAGACAGGGAGGGGAAACTTTGTATGAAAAATCTGGAGCTTCTTCAGACAGCACTGACATATATGGAAGACAATCTGACGAGCGACATTCATACGGAGGACATTGCCGAACATTGTTACTGCTCTAAATCCACTTTGGAAAAGCTTTTCAAATGTATCAACGGAATAACTGTGCGGGACTATATGATCCGCAGGAGAATGGTCTACGCAGCCAGGGTATTAAGGGAAAATCCTTCCCAGAATCTGTTGGAATTAGCGGTTTTATGCGGATATAATTCCAACGAGGCCTTTGGGCGGGCGTTTAAGTCGGTCTGGAACTGTAATCCGTCGGAATTTAACGGGATCTATCAGTTTTCCGAACTATATCCCCGGCTGCGTGTGCCGACGCAGGAAGGAGATTGTTATATGAGAAGCAGGAAACAGGTTGATATCAGTGAACTATACGACTTATTTCGGGAAAGAAAAGACTGTTATTTTGTGTGTGCAGACATCAAGTCCCTGGTACCCATCAATGACATATCCCGTAAGGCGGGAGATCTGGCAATTTTGGAGGCGATGAGACGCCTCAGTGACAGTGCGGGAGAAGAGGATGTTGTGTTTCGGATCGGGGGAGACGAATTTGCGATTCTGACCAATACTGCTGACATCGATGAAGCGGAGGCGATCGCAGAAAAGGTTCGTGCAAAGAACGGGGAATCTTTCCGCTTTGAAGAGCACAAAATTCCTTTATTTCTTTATGTTGCAGTGACTGTCCTGCCTTTGAAACCTCTGCGCTACAGCGAACTGTTTACCGGGCTGCATGCGGCACTGGACAAGGCGAAGTGTGTTTCGGGCGGATCGGAAATATAAGAAGAACATGACTGTGGTATGGAAGCTGCTGACTCTGGGCAAGCTAAGTTCATGAAGACAAAAAGCGGATTTATACATTCAACAATCAGAACCTTTGACTTTTATGTGATCCTTTTCTTTATCATCTCCTTTGCCGGCTGGCTGTGGGAGGTGGCAATCTATCTGGTAACGGAGCACGCCTGGATCAACAGAGGAATCTGTCTCGGCCCCTATCTGCCCATTTATGGCGCAGGGGGGCTTTTATTGTGGTTTTTGCTGCACCGGCTGCATGAGCAGAAGCTCTTGACCTTTTTTCTGTCGGCGGTAGTCTGTTCCGCCGTGGAATATGTGACCAGTGTTTTTCTGGAGTGGAAATGGGGCATGAGATGGTGGGACTACAGTGAATTCCCCTTGAATTTGAATGGGCGCATCTGCCTGCTGGGGGCGGTCTGTTTCGGTCTGGGAGGTATGCTGCTGAATTGTTATCTGATGCCGGCCTATATGCGGATTTATCACAAAATGTCACCCGGGCGGAGACGGATCCTGTGTGGTATCCTGCTGCTTGTTTTTATTCTTGATGCCACCTACTGTGCGGTAAACCCCAACAGAGGACATGGCATAGCATGGGATTACAGGCCATGACATGGCGGCCTTTGCCCAAACTTTGTGCGTTTTGACCGGAACAGTCCAGACAGGTCGTTGAACTGCTGCTTTTGACCTGTTTTCTGCAGGAATAAATGTATGCCGGACAGTAGGAAAAGGAGGCAGCTTATGATATAATACACTCAAGAATCCGGACGCTGCGCATCTGTCGCGCTCCGCACTCAATGATTCTTTCGTTATCATGCCAGGTGAAATCAAATGTCTGCTTCGCAGCCGCTTGATTTCCTGCTGACATGATATAATGGACTCTGTCTGAAACGCGCAGGCAATCCATACAAAATGCGGAAACAGAAGGAGGAGTAAGATTTTATGGTAAAACACGTGATCTTATGGACATTAAAGGACAGCCTGTCCCTGGAGGAAAAGGCATCTGTAAAAAAGGGGATCAAAGAAGGCCTGGAGGGGCTTGCGGGCAGGATTCCCGGTTTGACGGAAATCAAAGTCCATACGGAGGGGCTTCCCGGCTCCAATGCGGATCTGATGCTTGATTCCACCTTTGAGGATGAGACTTCCCTGAAAGGCTATGCCGTACATCCGGAGCATGTGGCCGTGGCAGACGGCAAAGTACGTCCCTATACGGCGTCCAGAGTATGTCTGGATTATGTGATATAAGCGTGCTGGGAAGAGTGCACCGGGAGCCGGCTGCGGGGGCTTTGATCTATCCTGTGTGCGCGGAACACGCTCCAGGTAAAATACAGAAAGGCGGTAATATTAAAATGAAAAGTACGATCACAAGGCAAGAAGCGTTGGAGCTTCTGCAAAAGTATAATAAGGAGCCCTTTCACATACTGCACGGGCTTACGGTGGAGGGTGTGATGCGCTATTTCGCGGGTGAGACCGGAAACGGCGAGGACGAGGAGTATTGGGGGATTGTGGGACTGCTTCACGACATTGACTTTGAACTTTATCCGGAGCAGCATTGTATCAAGGCACCTGAGCTGTTGCGGGAAGCCGGTGTGTCGGAAGAAATGATATATTCTGTATGCAGTCACGGATACGGATTGTGCTGTGATCTGGAACCGAAGCATGAAATGGAGAAGATCCTGTTTGCGTCAGATGAACTGACAGGACTGATCGGAGCGGCAGCCCGCATGCGTCCCTCCAAGAGTGTAATGGATATGGAGCTCTCCAGCCTGAAGAAAAAGTACAAAGACAAAAAGTTCGCCGCGGGCTGTTCCAGGGAAGTGATAGCCGCCGGCGCGGAGAGATTGGGCTGGGAGTTGGATACACTGTTGGAGAAGACGATCCTTGCCATGCGTTCCTGCGAGGAGAGTGTCAACCGTGAAATGGATGATCTTACGGCCTGACAATATTTATCCATGGCAGTTCGGTGACATGCCTGAAAGGATACCTTATTCCAGATAGTCCTTCAGCAGCTGATAGTCATCATCCTGGGTACACACTACCTTTGAATCCTCCAATACGGATTTGTTACATAGTATGGATACAAGTACATAGTGTGAGAGCATGGATCTCAAATTCAGGATGCTGCCGTCAGTTGTATGAAAAAACACCTGCCCGGCACATTTGTCCGCAACAGCCAAAAATTCATTAATATCAATCCCCTCTTTTAATTTCATAGAAAACCCCTTCCTTTCCGACAACCTTTATGATTGATTGTGAACTGTAATAATCATAACATGAACCCTGGAAAATGTCATTAATTGTTTTGCAAAGTGAAGGAGTTTGGACATATAAAACAAAAAAAATAAAAAAATTTTCACGAATAAATAGACAAAATACACTATTTGGGGATAAAATAGAAGAAAATGTTTACAAAAGGAAAGGATTTGTTATGAAAAGGAAAGCATTAGCAGCAATCATATTAGCGATGAGTCTTTTCGCTGTAGGATGTGGAAATGAAGGTAATGATGATACTGCTTCCAGTCCTGTTGAGCTGGAAGCGCAGTCTGTAGCCAGCGCAGCTACTCCCGCACCTGCGCCCGAAGCGACAACGACACCGGAGCCGGAACCGGAAGGTCAGGTCATCACGGAGAGAGTGGTGAAGGATGGCATGATCCAGAGCTACCTGACAGGTGAGTGGGTGGATGAGGCGATCGGCAACAGAAGGCCTATCGGAGTTTCCATTCCCAACCAGAAGAGCTGTCTCCCTCATTACGGTATTACCAATGCAGGGATCATTTATCAGGTACCTCTGAGGGACAATCTCACCAGACTGTTCTGTATATTTGAAGATTTTGACGATCTGGACCGTATCGGACCTGTGAGGAGTATTCGTGACTACATGGTATATATGGGTCTGGAGCATGACGCGATCATTTGTCACTGGGGTACCGCGTACTATGCAAATGACCTGCTGAACAGCGATAAGGTGGACAATATCAGTCAGTCGACCCAGGGTATTACGAAACCTACCTCCGGCGCTTTCGACAGATATAACAGAGGTGGAAGCTACAATAGCACAGACTCCGCGTATATGTTTGTGGATGGTCTGATGAAGGGCGTTGAGACCAGAGGCTATAATTGGGATTATGATGACACCTTCGAGCCCAAATTCCTCTTTGCGGCGGACGGTGCGAGAGCTACTTATGATGATGCCAAGAGCGCTACGAAGATCTGGCCCGGCGAAAAGGGTAATTATAATACCGTGGGAGCGTATTTTGAGTATGATGCATCTACCAATCTGTATGACTACTATGAGTACGGCAGCAAGCTGAGAGATGAGCACAGCGGGACGACTCTTCAGGTATCCAATGTTGTTCTGCAGGTCTGCTACGCGGAAGAAAGAGATACCCATGGATATCTGGCTATGGAGATGCACAGAGATGCAGAGCATCCCGGAAACGGCGACGGCAGATTGTTCTTCTTTACCAATGGCAAGGTTGTGGAAGGCTATTGGGAGAGAAAGAACGGTGATGATAAGCCTGCCAAGTACTACGATATGGATGGCAATGAACTGGTATTTAATCAGGGCAAGACTTTTGTATGTGAGATTTGGGACAAATGGGCAGATTCTATCAAGTATGAGTAAGAAGGTATGCTGCATGAACCGGGAAATATGAGATCTTGCAGGATCCATTAACAATTTATAAAAGAAACGGTACACTGGCTATATGGTGTACCGTTTTTTGTGCACACGGGCATACCAAATGAAATATGTCAGCAAGCTCATTGCACGCGGAAATAAAAGATAAGCCGCGTTGCGGCGACGGATGCGAAGCAGACGCTGAGGCGAGGGCTGAACTGTTACGAATATGCCGAAAAATGGCCATATATTTATTGACGGGATATGGCTTCAATGCTAAAATAAGTTTACTGTTTACACATCAGTGGCAAAACGGTTATCAATTAAGATAATACAGACAGGAGCATTATGAAGAGAGAAAATAAACTGATAGTGGCAGCGGTTGTGCTGCCGCTTCTTGTTGGAGTGTTTTTTGAACAGACTAAAGATTACAAGCTGAGTTCCATGCACTTTTTTGTGCTTACGGCACTGATCGTTACATACAACGGGGTGCTTTTTCTGCAGAGGGCGGAATGGGAGAGGCGCAAAGCTGTTCTGCAGTGCAGCGGCATGGGGTTTTTCACTATCGGCATGATCCAGGGTGTCTGTTTGCTCCGCAATACGGAAAATGTCAATGACAGTCTGAGAACAGTTCTGGGGATCACGCTGGCAGTGATCGTGACAGCGGCGTTTCTGTTTTTGCTGAAAGTGGAGAAAGGTGTCACGGAGAATGTGATCATGCTGGTGATCTTCGCGGCGTTTATGATAAGGATCTTCTATACGGTGCTGACGATGGCATTGCTGTATCAGAATGACCTGACTATTTTTCATCCGGATTGCTTCGGACATCTGGGGTATGTCTATCGTCTGTACGCCGACGGCAGGCTGCCGGATGTAAATCCCACCGAATCATATGAGTTTTACCAGCCGCCTCTGCATTATGCCATCAGCGCGATATATCTGCGGGTGCTTGGACTTTTTCGGCTTCTTCCCACGGCAAGGGAGGATATCGAAGAAATCCTGCAGGTCCTGCCCATGATATATTCCATGATAACCATTGTATATATTGACAAGATCGGGAAGAATTTAAAGCTTTCCCCCGAGGGCCGTCTGACCGCTGTGTGTTTTGCCGGGTTTCTGCCTTACAGTGTGATGCTTGGGGCGGCACTGAATAATGATCCGTTAGCGATCATGCTGATGGTCATGAGCATTTACTACACTTTGAAATGGCATGAGAAGCCTGGTATGAAGGGAATTCTGATCATGGCATTGTGTATTGGCTGTGCCATGATGGCTAAGGTCTCCTCCGGTCTGATCGCTCCTGCCATGGCGGTCATGATGCTTCACCGCGCATGGAAGGACAGGAAGCAGTGGACGGTATATCTGAAACAGTTTACCTGTTTTGGCCTGATCGCCTTTCCTCTGGGTCTGTGGCATTCCGTATATTGCTTTGTCAGATACCGGATGCCTATTGGATATATAGCAGATCTGAGCGAGGATTCTCTGCAGTTCATCGGAAATCATGACAAATGGTCACGCTTTTTTGATTTTGAAAATGCGTTTGAATTTCTTGGAGTGCGGATGGACTATGAACATCTTTTTGCGGACTATAATATACCGGTGACCCTGATAAAATATGCTACCTTTGGCGAGAGCTATTATTATCAGTCCAGCGGTTTGACGAATGTCTTGGGAACAGGGATGTTCTGGGTAAATGCGGTATTGTTCATTCTGATGGCGATCGCGGCTGTGGTATGGCTGTTTCTCAGGGATGGCAGAATGTGGCAGAAGATCTTCCTGCTTACGGGGGCGGGAGTGGGCGTATTTTCTTATTTGAAATTTTGCATCCGCTATACCCATGTATGTACCATGAATGTTCGTTATATCATGTGTCCGGTCTATATTGGCTGCATTGTGACAGCGGTTGCCGCCGCCGGGCTGCAGGAGAGGATCGCGGGAAAAAGCGAGACCGGCGGGCGTGTCTGGAAAAGGATCATGGTATCAGTGTCCGTGCTCTACGCTGTGGCGGTGATCGTGCTGAAGACAGGGATGCAGATGGTGGTAAATTTTTGATGGGGAGCGGCCGGAAATATTTCGTATGGCTTCCGGAAATGGAGATTTATGGAAACCGGATTTGAGAACAGGATTGCAAAATGGATTAAGTGGTGCTTTTGCATTGTTTTTACACTGGTCTTTGTTATTGTTGTGTTTGTGGATAAGAGAATAGAGGCTTCTCCCAACAGTACCCTGTGGACGGCGGCACCCAATCTTTTGCTGGTGCTGTTGCCGGTTGTGTTGATTGCAGGACTCTTGATATTATGGAAAAAGTGTGCTTTTATTCGGAAGGCTGGCAGATTTATTGAAAGGAATTATCTGCTGTTGCTGCTGTCAATGTCATTTTTGCTGTTGATCATACAGTGGTTTATTTCCTATCATATCTATTTTTTTGCAGGATGGGATCCCAGCATCGTGGTAGGCATGTCATACTATATTGCCGCGGGGGAGCAGACGGTAGGAGATTTCTGGTATTTCTCCCAGTATACGAACCAGATCGCGTTGACCGCCGTATTGGCGTGGATCCAGGAGCTGCCATGCTTTCTGGGCTATAATACACTGGCTTATTTTGTGTGTATTATGGTGGACTGCGGACTGGTCAATCTGGCAGGCGTCTTTGCCTCATTATCTCTCCGTAAACTGACAGGGAGCGGTACGGCTGCATTGCTATCGTATATTCTGTTTGCGATTCTGGTGGGAATTTCTCCATGGATCGTGGTTCCATATTCAGACACATACAGTATATTGTTTCCTTCTCTGGTGTTCTGGCTTTATCTGCTTGCAAGGAATCAGACATCGAAAAAGAAAGAATTGCTTTTATGGTTTTTGATCGGCTTTCTGGGCAGATTCGGTATGATGATCAAGCCTAACAGCGGGATGGTCTTTATCGCGGTTTTGATTATGGAAATTGTAAAGCTGATCGGGGAAAGGAAACCGGGCAGGCTGTCCGTGCTGCAGCATCTGGGCATGGTGGCGGCAGCGCTGGTGATTCTGGTGGGAGTCAACAGGGCAATGATATCTTACACAGGATGTATCTTGAATGAGGATATCAGACTGACTTATACCCATTATCTGATGATGGGTCTGAATGATGAGACAGCGGGAGCCTATAATTCAAATGATTATGGCTTTTCCAGTTCGCAGTCCTCGGTTGCGGAGTGTCAGAGGGCAAATCTGGAGGTCATACAGGAGAGGCTGTCAGAATACGGCGTAGGCGGATACCTGTATTTTCTTGTGCGTAAGACATTGACAAATTATAATGATGGCACTTTCAGCTGGTGGATGGAGGGCGGTTTCAATATGAGAAATTCCTCCAAGTATGAGACCCTGCTGACACAGCGGCTTCGCAGACTGTTCTACGGCGGAACGGATTGGAATTTCTATTTTGGATCCTTTGAACATGCTGTGTGGCTGGGGGTGTTGGGACTGCTGTTGGGAATGTTTTTGTTGAAAACAGGCAGGATGCGCTCTCAGGAAAATGTCATGCTGTTGTCTTTGCTGGGAAGCTTTGCTTTTGTGATGTTGTTTGAGGCAAGAGGGCGGTATCTGTACTGTATGTTGCCTGTTTATGTAATGTGTGCGTTTTATGGGTTGTGGCTGCTGTGTCGAAGATGTAATAAAAATTAAAAAAAGGTATTGACTTTTTTGACTATACCGTATAAAATAATCTATGTTGTGACGCAGGGATATACGTTACAGGCCCAGATAGCTCAGTTGGTAGAGCAGAGGACTGAAAATCCTCGTGTCACTGGTT
>CAMWWF010000014.1 GCA_947177885.1 uncultured Lachnospiraceae bacterium | reverse complement strand
GCTCACGCGGCGAAACGGATTTCCGGAATTCCTGAGCTCACACGTCACGAAAAAAGCAGTTCGGATATTCCGGGGATGTACTCTGTTATAAGCTCTCGATATCATGACAGACAGAACCCGGCTTCGGAAAGGCTGGTGGTTGGATAAATGGGGGATCAGCAAAAGTGTTCTTCGCAAAGCCTCAGTAAAAGAGAGATCAAGATTCCGAGAGTATATTGTTGAGAAAGGAAGGCCGCTGATGTACAAGAATAAAATACCCATAACCTTCCGAAAACGCATGATACTGTATAATCTTCTGGTAATTGTCTGCATCGCATTCCTCATCAGCATCTATACCTACTCTTTCTATAAGAATGATGTCATTGACAATGAGGCTGCCAACTCCGCCAACCGCCTGCATCTGGTCGCATCCAGAATTGAGATCGCCTGTGACGAAATCATTAATATTGTCCAGAATTGCGCCGGGCGGCAGTCCTTATTCCTCACCGCCATCCTCTCCGGAGGCAGCATGCGTTCCAATGAGGAATCCAATATTTATGCTGCCAACGTACTGAGAGACCTCTGCGCCATCTCCGGTTACAGTGAATATATACACAAAATTACCGTGTATGAGAAGGACTCTCTTTTCATACAGGCAGGAACCTCCTACGGCAGCCTGCATGATGCCGAATGCATCATGACTGCGCCCTGGTTTGACGAACTGCTCAATAAGAACATGCAGGAATACACCTTAACCCTCAGAGATAACCCGTTTCCCCTGAACGCCAAAACCATCCCCCAGATACTTCCTCTGATACGCCCTCTTCAACATTCCAGAAAGGAATCTCCCCAGGATGCATGGGTCTGCCTTACGCTTTCTCCCAGGCTGTTCCAGGATACCATGGAGCTTTTATCCCAGGACAGGTCTATCCTTATCCTGACCAGTGATTTTTCACCGGTCAGCAGTATGAATATGGAATCCTTTTCCCAGACGGAGATACAGGCCTTTCTGAATGCCCATCCGGAACCTGCCGGCTGCTCAAGGGTACAGTTGTCCGGTACGAACTGTATTTTGGTCTGGGAACGCCTGTCCGTCAGCGGGTTGATGCTCTGTGAAGTGCTGCCGTTGGAAAACATATCACTGAACCCCAACGCCATACGCGCTACTGTGGGTTTGGTTTTTATTTCCAGTATTGTTGTCGGATTTACCCTGTCCTTTTTGTTTACCCGTTATCTGACACGCCCCATGATGCGCCTGATCAGGCATATGGATGTGATTTCCTCCGGTGATTTCAGCAAAAACCCGGATATTGAATCTGATGACGAGCTGGGGATCATCGGACGTCAGATCAACGATATGTCCTCCCATGTATCCGTTCTCATGGAAGACCGGATCCGGGATGAACAGGAAAAAATGAACCTGGAAATCAAGATGCTGCAGGCCCAGATCAATCCTCATTTCCTATACAATACCCTGGACTCCATCAAATGGATCGCGACCATGCAGCGCAATGCCGGAATCGTGAAGGTGGTCTCCGCTCTCTCCTCCCTGCTGAAAAATATGGCAAAGGGATTCAATGAGAAAGTAACCGTCCGTCAGGAACTGGATTTTCTTGACAATTATGTCACCATAGAAAAAATACGTTATATTGAACTTTTTGATGTCGAAATCTCTGTGGATGACCCTGCGCTTTACGATGCCCGCATCATAAAGCTGACTTTGCAGCCACTGGTGGAGAACAGCATCTTTTCCGGCATTGAGCCCAGCGGAAAACCGGGATTGATCAAGATCCACATCTACTCCCGGGAACAGATACTGTATATCAGCATCCACGACAACGGGATAGGCATATCGGAAGAAAATATCTCCCGGCTGCTGACTGATACCTCCCGGGTGACACGAAATTATATGAGCGGGATCGGACTGCCCAATGTTGACCGCAGAATCAAATTGGTATACGGCCCGGAATACGGCATTAAGATAGACAGCGAACCGGGAGTCTACACCTGTGTTACCGTATCGCTTCCATTGGAATTTACACTCATGAACGAAAATATTTGCCGACCTAAATTTAACGAGTGAACGCATCGGCAGTGTTGAACAGAAAGCGGCAGATAAATGCGTTCACGAGTATAGCAATTAGAGGAGTTTCTTATGTATCGAATTATTTTGATCGACGATGAACCTTTGATCCTGGCAGGAATCGCCTCCCTGATCTGCTGGGAAGAGCACGACTGCTGCATCGTGGGGAAAGCCACGAACGGCCACGATGCCATTGATCTGATCCTGGAGGCCCAGCCGGATATCGTCATTACAGATATCCGCATGCCGGTGATGAACGGCCTGGAATTGATCGAAGCCTGTCAGAAAAAGAATTGTGAATTCGCTTTTATATTCCTTACCAATCTGGAGGATTTCCAGCTGGCAAAGCAGGCCGTACATCTGGGCGCCATCGACTATCTCGTAAAGCTGGATCTTCAGCCCCAAATGCTGGTCCAGGCTCTGGACCGGGCCAAGGAATATTGTTCCCGTATGGAAAGTCATCACAACAGGGAGCTATATACACTTCTTTTAAAGGACGCACAAGACCAGCAGGAGCGCAATTACTTTTCCCAGCTCATTCTGGGGCCACCGGACAGCGGACTTCCATCCAACCCGGAAATATCCGCCCGCTATCAAAATGTATATCTGATCTTACTGCAGATGAAACCGGAGCAGATTCTTTTCGGACATGCGGAAAACTATGATTTTCAATTTATATCCAATCAGCTTCTGGATATTGTATCAGGAATAGGAGCGCGTTATTTCTCCGATCACACTATATTGATGCCACAGAATGACACTTTGCTCCTTGTGGCCTGTCCAAAACCGGAAAGCGATAATGAAAAATCTCTCTCCGAATGCTGTACGAAGGTGAGTGTGGCTCTGGGAACCTATTTCGCCCTGACCGCCCTCTTCGGCATCAGTCAGAAAAAAGCCGACACCTCCATGCTCCCGGATGCTTTCAGGGAAGCGCAGTCCGCCCTTAACCACTGTTACTATGAGCCCTCTCTGCGCATTGCGTTTTACAGGAATCAGGATTCCCGTCTCCGGCCCCCGGCACAGAGAGAATTCAATATCAACTTCCTGAAAAAGTCCATGTCTGCCGCCGTACTGGAAAATGAAAGCCGGGCCCTGAAAGAAATCTTTTCCGAGCTTTCCGAACTGTTCACACAGTATAAACCGGACAAAACCCAGGCAGTCAGCGCCTGCATCAATATCTATTCCTATCTGCACGACCTGCTGCAAAATGAAAGCTTCGAAGAGAACGCTTTCCCCTACAGCATCGATATCGCCGAACAGTTGTCCCGTCTGGGCAGTCTGAACGATATCCTGCAGTGGCTGGACAGCTTCTGCGATACAATATGCACCCTGCTGACGGAGCGAAAGGAAAAGCGCTCCGATAAATTTGTCCATATGGCGAAGCGCTACATCCACGAACATTATAAGGAAAAACTGACATTGTCGGATATCGCGGACTATTTGAAAATAAGCCCCGGGTACCTCAGCACCTCTTTCAGCAACTATATGAATCAAACCGTTTCCGATTATATTGCCCGGTTGAAAATCGAGCATGCCAAGGAGCTGATCGATTCCGGACAATACCTGATCTACGAGATTGCAAACCAGCTGGGCTTTGAAAATGCCTATTATTTCAGCAAGGTATTCAAGAAAGTAACGGGCATATCCCCCAAGAATTACGAATGCAGGCACAAATTGAACCAAAGTGAGAAAAACCATAAAAATATTCCTCTCGAAAAGGAGAATGAAAACTATGAGTAAAAAAGTAATTTTGATCATGACTGACACAACCCGTACCGACATGCTGGGCTGTTACGGCAACCCGGACATGATCACACCCAATCTGGACCGGCTGGCTGCTGACGGGATCCGCTTTGAAAAGGCCTACACGACACAGCCTGTGTGCCAGCCTGCCCGTTCCGCCATCTTTACCGGATCTTATCCCCACTCCTGTGCCGGTTGGTCAAACTGCATGGGACTTTCCGACAATGTTCAGAATATCGGCCGCCGTCTGAGTGACCATGGTATCCACAGCGCCTATATCGGAAAATGGCATCTGGACGGAGGCGACTACTTTGGACTGGGCAGATGCGCAGACGGCTGGGATCCCGAATACTGGTATGACATGCGCAATTATCTGGATGAGCTCACACCGGAGGAACGCTGGCTTTCTCGCCAGTCCCAGAGCATGGAGACGCATGACATCAAAGAGGACTTTACCTTCGGACACCGCTGTTCTGACAGGGCGATCGACTTCCTCAGAAAGCATCAGGGATCAGATCAGGACTATTTTCTGGTAGTCTCCTATGACGAACCCCATGATCCCTGCCTCTGTCCCAGAGAATACTGGTCCCAGTATGAGCACGTCGAATTCCACCGCAAAAACAATCTTCTGGACACTCTGGAAGACAAACCCGAGCATCACAGGATCTGGGCCGTCAGCAATTACAGAAAAGCAGCTTCACCTGACTTTTCCATGAATTTCAAATATTTTCTGGGATGCAACAGTTTTGTGGATCATGAGATCGGACGTGTGTTAAAGGCAGTGGATGAGTATGCCGACGATGCGATCGTCATCTATACCTCGGACCACGGCGACATGCTCTACTCCCACTCCCTGACTGCCAAGGGACCTGCCATGTACGAGGAAATCACCCACATCCCCCTTATTGTGCGGGGCTTCGGCCGAGATCAGATCGATTCCCATCCGGTCTCCCACATCAATCTGGCACCCACCATCTGCGACATTTTCCAGGTGCCCAAACCGAAGGTTTTCGAGGGAAAAAGTATTTATGAAGAGTTGAAAACAGGTCAGAGAACCAACGATTACATATTTATGGAATTCGGACGATATGAGGTTGACCATGACGGATTCGGCGGCTATCAGCCTGTCCGCTGTGTCTTTGACGGGCGGTATAAGCTGGTCATTAACCTTATGACCTCCGATGAACTTTATGATCTGGAAAAAGATCCCGGGGAAATGAAGAATTTGATCCTCGACCCCTCCCTGGATGAAGAAAAGAAACGCCTGCACAAGGCTCTACTCGACAATATGTACGACACACGCGATCCGTTCCGCGGATATTACTGGGAAAACCGCCCGTGGAACAGCTATCCCGAGGATAAGACCTGGGATAGCCGTTTGATGACCAGGCAGAGAGAAAATGACGAATATGAACCCCGTCAGTTAGATTATAATACCGGACTTCCCGTCAGGGAAGCTACCCGGAAGAAGGGAATATGCACCTCCGAACGGAAAAGTGAACCGTAGATCACAAATGATTTTTTTCCGCCAGACGTTTCATCTCGTCCCATTTCCGTTCCATATCGGCCGCCAGGGCAAACTGTGTCCTGGCGCGATCCAGGTTATGTCCCGGCCGGTGGATCCTGAAATACTTGTCCCCTTCCAGATAATCCGTCAGGAATCGCATACCGCATTCCAGTGTCATAAGCTTTGCACCCCAGGGCAGCAGCCTGACCTCCTCATCCGTCAGGCTGCCTCCGCAGCCCTCCAAAAAACCTTTTAAATAGGCTTCATACAGCGGAAGGGACAGGGACACCCTGCTCAAGTCCCTCTCATCCTCCTCTGCCGTGTTGGCACCGAAGCGGATGGAATCGCCGAAATCAAACACTGCGGTGCCCGGCATCACCGTGTCCAGGTCGATGATGCACACCGCCTGCTTTGTCCGATTGTCAAGCAGAATATTGTTCAGCTTTGTGTCATTATGGGTAACACGCCAGGGAATTTCCCCGCTGTTCAGCTTATCCATCACAATGGACATTTCCTCTTTTCTGTCTTTCACGAAAGCGATCTCATTGACCACCTCCTGCGCTCTGCCGCATGCATCCTCCTCCAATGCCCTGCAAAACGCTTCATAACGTTTCGGCGTATTGTGGAAGTCCGGGATCGTCTCTGTCAGCGACGACACCGGATACGCATCCAGAAGTTTCTGAAAATGCCCGAAAGCCTCCGCACTCCGGTAAAAGACTTCTTCGTTTTCCACCGTGTCATATCCCATCGCATCCGGGATGAACAGGTACATCCTCCACCAGTTCCCCATGCTGTCCACGTAATAGTCTTCCCCGCTTTTGGCCTTTACCAGGGTCAGCGTCTCCCGCTGCGGATCGCCGCCGTCCCGGATGATCCGGTCTCTCAGATATGTGGTGACACCGGATATATTCTGCATCAGGCCTTTCGGATCCTTGAACACAAGAGTATTCATCCGCTGCAAAACATACCGATGACTCTCTGCACCCGGCTCGCCGTCTGCCGTGCAGAGCAGAAAGGTGTCATTGATATGGCCGTTTCCGTAACGCCTGCACTCTGTCGGTTTTCCCTCTACACAGAACTGACCGACAGCCTCCTCTATCTTTTCACATGTCCCTGTGGCAATCTCTTTATAATCCATTATGACTCCTCCCATAAACTCTCAGGGTACATACCCGCTTCCTTAAACCCACGGACGGCCTTCACCACCCTCTCCTTGTCTTCCCTGTATGTAACGCCATACCAGCTGTCGGCGGAGTGGAGGACTTTCACATCCGCCCTGCCTTCCCGGATCAGCTGATCCACCACAAAGGGCAGGAAATACTCGGACTTCAGGGGGTTGCTCTTCAGGCTGCTGTCAAGGAACGGCGGAAAACGGTTTCCCAGCTCCTCCAAAATACTGGGGGTAAATCCCCACAGGTTCATGGATACAATGGTGCCCTTCGGCAATGCCGTCCAGCATGCCCCGTCATCCTCCGTGTACTCCGCCAGGTCTCCATGCTTCTCGATCCTCGTCCTTTCCACGATCTCCCGCAGCATACCGTCCTCATTCACCGTACACACCCCTCTGGCCACATGTCCATGCTCCGTCAGGGTTTTATACAGGTCATATCCCACCATGGTGTAATGATGCTTTTCGTCATCTTCCATATGGGACAGCTGGTTAAAAATGGTCCGAAATGCGGACTTGCCATAATAATCGTCGGCATTGATCACAGCAAAGGGCGCTCCTTGCAGTTCTTCGGCACAGCAGAGCACCGCGTGGCCGGTCCCCCAGGGCTTCACTCTCCCCTCAGGGCATACATACCCCTCCGGCAGCCGGTCCAGCTCCTGATAGGCATAGACCGTCTCCACATGCTTTTCCATTCGACTGCCGATCTGCTCCCTGAACTCCTTCTCTATGCTCTTTTTGATCAGGAATATGACCTTCTCAAATCCTGCCTCCACCGCGTCATATATGGAAAAATCAATGATCAGGTTCCCATGACCGTCAATGGGGTCGATCTGTTTCAATCCTCCATAGCGGCTTCCCATTCCTGCCGCCATGATAACAAGTACCGGTTTTTTCTTCATCATTTCCGCCTCTTTTCTCTGCATGTTATACGAATGCAGCTTCGCCTGAATACCTGTGATCCCGTGTATCGTTATACCGGGTCTTCCCGTTCCTTCTCCCACAAAAAGGGATCCCCCAGCATGGTCAGGTATTCCTTTAACCGTTTCCTGAATTTCAATATCTCTTCTTCCCGGCAATCCCGTTCCACTACACGGGGATGGAGCTGCCACGGGTCATTTTTATCGTCGTACAGGTATTCCGCCTGCTTATCCTCCGGCATATAGCCGTTGGTGATCACATAAGTTTTTTCCCGGGTCTTGATCCCACGCCACCCGTGGGCCTTGTGAGTCTGCCCCAGCGCGGCGAAAGCGGCTCCGCTTTCCGGTGAGCCCGGATAGGAACACAGGAACATATCTTCCGGTTCCTGTCCCGTCGGTTTTTCCCCGAGGACGGATGCCCTGTGACTGATCCCCTGGCAGGTATCCGGCACCGGCAGATCCAGCAGATCCAGCATGGTGGGCATATGATCAGGGCTGGCAAATATGGCCTGATTCTTTCCCGGCCGTATCCGGTTTTTCTGCCGCATCAGCAGGGGGATGTGTATCGATTCCTCATACCAGACATTTTTGCTCATGAGCCCGTGTGAGCCCAGCATTTCCCCATGGTCAGCCGAAAGTACCACCAGGGTATTCTCTTCCATACCGTTCTCCCTCAGATAGCTCAATATCCGCCCGAACTGCTCGTCGATCCCGTACACCGCGGAAAAATACTGTCTGGCTATGGTCTCCATCTCCGGTGTGCGCTTCTCCGCAGGTACATTGGGGCGCCATGCTATCTCCAGATCCCGGAACTTTTCATAATAGCGCTCCGGTACCAGCTCATAGGGCAGGTGGGGAGGATTGTAGGATACGAACAGGGCAAAGGGGGTGTCGCCCTCCCTGTGTCCGTCCAGATA
Source organism: uncultured Lachnospiraceae bacterium (assembly GCA_947177885.1). The sequence goes on along the minus strand of CAMWWF010000014.1, from coordinate 10,496 downwards.
TTCCAATGCCTTATCCGTCTCATATTCCGCCGACCATTTCCCCGGACGGATCTGCTCCGGCGAATCCGCCCAGTAATGGGGATTCAAATGATCGTCATGGGCTCCATAGGACAGCCAGTACTCAAAGCCCTGGCGTCTTTCTCCCGGCGGTGTGTAGGCATCCCAGCCTTCCGCCCCTGATTCCGGGTGGCTCGTGAAGTTCTGTTCCGATGCGTCCAGATGCCACTTCCCGATGTACGCAGTCCTGTACCCCGAATCCTGCAATACATTGCCGATGCAGGTCTCCTGGGGTCTCAGCATCAGCTTTTCCTCCAGACCCACCTTACAGTTGGTCCACAGTCCGATGGAAAAGGGATATTTCCCGGTCATCAGACTTCCCCTGTGGGGAGTACAGAGGGGAAATGTGCTGTATGCGTTCTCAAAGCAGAGACTCTCCTCCGCAAAAGCATCCATGTTTGGTGTGACCGCCTGGTCTGCGTGGACACACCCCATGGCATGATATCTCCATTGGTCTGCAAAGATATAGATCAAATTCGTTTTCATTTTGTCCTGATGACACCTCCTTTTACCGCACAGCCTCTCCGAATCTCCCTTATACCCGCCTTTGCGGCCGATTTCCCGCAAAATCACGCTCAAAGAGACTCCGAGAGTCTATGTGCCGCCAGTATGCTTACCAGTAAGGCCTCCAGTTCCTGCAGCTTCGCATCAGCGCTTCCATGTAAAAATAATCTCCCCAGGTATTACACTCGTCCACGCCCCGGTCAGTGCATGTATTGTATTCGGAAGATCTGGCATATGTCCCGTGAAGCAGCAGTCCGTTGGATCTGGTCAGATCCCCGTTCCCGCACTCCGCGATCAGCGCGTGAAGCATCCTGTCTGCCGCCGCTTTGTAACGGTGGGCTTTCTCCTCCGGCAGATGGGGAACCATCTCCAGTATGCCGCACACGGCGATGGCCACTGCGGAGGAGTCCCTGGGTTCCGTGCTTCCGGTGTCGAAATCGAAATCCCAATATGCGATCAGATCCTCCGGCAGGTGCTCCACGAAATAATCCGTCACCCGATAAAACAGCTCCTTATACGCTTCCTCCCCCGTATACCGGTAGCTCAGGGCAATGCCGTACACACCCCATGCCTGCCCCCGGGCCCAGGCGGAGTTATTGCGGTTCCCCTGATGGGTCACGCCCACAGTGGGCTCTCCTGTCTCCATGTCGATAAAATGTGTGTGGTATGTGGAGTTATCTTCCCTCAACACACATTTCATGGCCGTGTGAATATGATTCACCGCCTTCTCCCGATAGGATCCGTCGCCCGTAACCTCACTGGCCCAGTAAAGAATGGGGAGATTCAGCAGGCAGTCGATGATCAGACGGTACTCCGAAGGCTCATTCACATTTCCCCAGGCCTGCAGGAACCGGCCCTTCTCACGGTAGCGGGACGCCAGGTGATCCGCCGCCAGAAGCGCCGCTTTTTTGGCGGTCTCATTTCCGGTCAGCTTATACGCTGCCACACAGGAGAGACTGAACAGGAAACCCATGTCATGATGGTTCACGTCGATCTTCTCCTCTATGCGGTGCAGAAAACTGTCCACCTGCACCTCCGCCGCAGCTCTGTATTTCGGGTCTCCCGTATACTCATAAGCCAACCACAGGACACCGGTCCAGAAGCCCGTGGTCCACTCCACATTTTCCGTTCTCTCGTAAAATCCGTTCTCACTGTTGGAGTGGGGAAACTTATCCGTGTAATCCGGCAAGATCGCTTCTATGATGCGAAGCGCCTGTTCAAAGGCCGCCTCCACCTCCCCTTCCCGCAGTTCCGGATACTTCATGATCGTCTCGTATGTCTGTGCCATTTTCCCTCCGTTCCACGCCGGCAGTCCACAAATGACTAATGAACGCGGCGCTATTTTTTATTTCGAATGACAGCCCTGTACCACATAACGGCCGTCTCACTCTCCAATATCCGAATCATTTACCTATGTACATTTTACCACGACGGCAGCTTCCGGGCAATATATCCCTGCGGATATCCGACAGCCCTTTTACCTCCGTCCGAACCGGTTCCCGCCTCTCAGGGCGTTTCAAACACATGCTCCGCACTCTGTCCCGGACAAAGCTCCAGCTCCACGTCGGTTGTACCGCAGCAGACCGTTACCGTCTGCTCCTTCAGACTTCCAAGACGGCATGTCACACGGTTTTCATCCCATCTGATATCCATGGTGATTCCTTCCTTCAGCCGAAGCCCACGCACCTCCCCCGAATTCCACTCTGCCGGCACGGCAGGCAGGATACAGACCCTTCCTTCCTTTTTTTGCGCCAAAGTCTCCGCAATTCCCGCACAGAATCCGAAATTTCCGTCAATCTGAAATGGCGGATGGGAGTCAAACAGATTGCCTTTCACGGAATTTTTCAGGAAAAGCCTGATATTTTCTTCCACGGCTTTCCGGTCCCACAGCCGGGCAAACATGCAGATCAGCCACGCCCTGCTCCATCCGGTGTGGCCGCCGCCATTCTCCAGCCTGACCTTCAGGGTCTTCCGGGCCGCTTCCGCAAGCTCAAAACCGCCCTCGTAGATCCGCCTTCCGGGATACAGACCGAACAGGTGGGATATGTGTCTGTGTCCCTTTTCTGTCTCCTCATAGTCTTCATGCCATTCGCGAATGCGCCCGTCCGCCGTCAGTTGCACAGGAGGCAGATGTTTCAGGATTTCCTCTGCCATGGCACAAATGTCGCTTTCTCCGCCTCCGATCCGCCTGCTTCCCTCCAGGTAGCCGCTGCACAGCTCATACAGGATCTGATTGTCCATGGCCGGCGACATGGTTACGGAAGCTGTCTGTCCGTCCTCTGTGCGGTAAGTGTTCTCCGGAGACACGGAAGGGACGGTCAGCCACTGACCGTCTTCCCCCCTGTACAGGAAATCATAAAAGAAAAGAATGCTCTCTCTCATGATGGGAAGCGCTGTCTCCCGCAGAAATTCTTCATTCAGGGTATAAAGGTAATGGTCGTACAAATGCAGACACAGCCAGGCCTCCCCCATGGGCCACATATAGGCGCTGGGCGGAAGACCTTCCACATCCGTATCACCGCCGCATTCAGTATTGTGATGAGCCACGCTGCCCCTGCAGCCGTATATCTCCCGCGCGGTGCTCTTCCCGTTCTCCGCCACCTTCCGAAGCAGCTCCACAAAGGGATCAAAACAGGGCGACAGGCCGCAGGAATCCACCGGCCAGTAGTTCATTTCAAGGTTAATGTTTATGGTATACTTGCTCTCCCACCGCGGCGTGTAGCTTCCGCACCAGATTCCCTGCAGATTTGCGGGAAGACGGCAATTGTACGAGCTGCCGATCAGAAGATATCGTCCGAATGCAAACAGCTGATTGATAAGATACCTTCGCACGTCCTCCTCATCGCTTCTCTTCAACAGTTCATCCATGGGAATACGGCTGTAGTCGCCGCAGGCAAGTGTCAGAGACATGGTGCCGTACAGCTCTCCGTAATCCTTCAGATGGGTCTGCAGAACCGTCTCATATCCCGCCTCTTTCGCTGCGGTCAGTCGTTCCGCACAGACCTTCTTTGGATTCTCCCGGGCAAAATCCGTCTCAAGATCAAAGTAAATCACGGCCTCCGTGGCATCCCTCACTGCCAGGTAGTCCCCCATCTGCAGACTTCTCCCGTCATGCTCCGCCAGAGTCGCGGAAGCATAATATGTCACGCCGTCTCCGCACCGGCCTGTCAGATACACCGAGTCCGTTCCGTTCCCGCCGCTGTAAAGTTCAAAAGGGCGTCTGTTGATATTGAACTGAAATCTGAGCTTATGACTTCCTTCCGCCCGAAGCCGCATGGCCAGCACCTGATACCGCATACTGACAAAATACTCCCTCGTATACATGGTGTCGCCAATTCTGTAGGTCACGCAGGCAACGGCCTGCTGCAGATCAAGTGACCTCTCATAATCCTCCGTCTCCCCCGGCGGGTGTCGGAACAGGAAATTCATGTCGCAGGCCATCTGATAGGGCCTGACATATTTCGGGTTTCCGGTCATGGCCAACTGACATAAGTCCTCCGCCTCTTCCACCTTACCCTCCAGGATCAGCCTGCGGATCTCATTCAGGTATTTCGGCGCACAGGGATTCTTCCTGCTCCTCGCGCCGCCGTACCACATGCTCTCCTCATTTATCACGATCCGTTCGTTTCCCGTCTCTCCCCAAACACACGCACCCAGCCTTCCGTTTCCCAGCGGAAGCGTCATTTCCCATTCCGCCGCCGGCTTGCGCAGCAGATATCCTTCTCCCATCTTCATTGTCAATCTCCATTCTGCCGCCCTGCGGTCTCCCGTCTCAAAAGGTCAACCGGCAGGTGCGGAAGCTTTAAGTCCTGCGGAGTGTGACCTCACGTCCCGCTCCGTCCTTTCCCCAGAAGCGGAGCTCTGTCTCCCCGTCTCTGATCTGCGCCTGCACCTCCGCCGTCTCTTCGGAAAGACTCCAATGTCCTTTCAGGATCACTGTACACCATTTTCCGATGCTTTCATTCTTCAGCCAGGTTCTGGAATACAGGCTTACCTCCTTCTGATTTCCGTTCTCATCCAGCTGATCCGGCTCCTGTCCTTCGTAGAGCCGCAGGTCAGGGTCACAGAAGCTGATATGCAGCTCCTCCCCCTGCAGCCTTTCCATGATCAGGCAGGGGGTCTCGGCTCTCAGAACCGTTCCTCCGTCTCTCTCCGTCACAGAACACGCCTCGAAGAACACATAGGCATATATTCCCGTCTCCTCGTCGTATACGGCATGGAGAGCTTCGTTTTTCCGGAGGATCCGGTAAATACTTTTCTCACCATCCTCCGGTCCGGTCACCCCGGATATCTCCGTTTCCGCCAAAGCGCTCTCCGAACGGATCCGTATCATGTACTCATAGTCCTCCCGCCGGGGCGCGTTCCCATGGCTGATCCAGGCTTTCTCATACCGGGCAAAGGCAGGTTCTCCGGTGTCCTGGGTCCGTGATTCCTGTATGCCCCGGGTCACAACGACCTGCTGCCCCGCAGGGACGATATATTCATTCCCGGAAGGATCTCTCAGCTTCAGGACGGTATCGCCGGGATATTTTGTCAGTTCCCTGTCATTTTCCTTCTGATCGCCTCCGGATTCCGTACCGCCTGCGGCATTCTCCGTCGGACATTTCCCGGAGCTCTCCTTCCCCAGCCAATGCTGATACAGGGTGGTCACCGTCTCGTACTTCTCTCTGCCGTCTTCCACATCGCTGCCCAGACAGATGATCCGATCTTCGAAGAAGAACCAGCTCTTTCTCGCCCGCAGGCTGCCGTCATATTTTGCATGTCCGTGGAGCTTCATGCCGAAACATCCCTGACGTCCCTCAAAGGACACACCCCCCGCAAAAGCCTCGTCCGACAGAAGCATCTCTTCAAAGCCGGCAAATTCATCCACTACGCACACACGCTGGCGCAGCTCCTCCCAGGGCAGTACCACCGAGGTTGTCCCGGGGAAATGATTCCAGTCCCATCCCTCCTGCCGGAAGCCGCTGTCCCCATTGTTCACGGGAGTTCCGCTTCCGAGGATCTGCAGACTGCCGTATGTGATATATCTGCCATAGAGATTATTCTTTTCATAGGTCTCATTGCCCCACAGATATCGGCTGTGTCCCCGCACACAGGCCATCCACTCCTCTCTGCGGTGGATCCCCGCGCAGGCATAATTCATGACAAAATGTCCCTCCGGAGCGCGTTCCGCCCGGTATCCCCGTGTTCTCAGCTCCTCCCCGGGAGGGAAAGGCTTGTATTCCGCCAGACGCAACAGTGCCCCCGCCATTTCCGCATCCACCGGTACCGCTCCGTCCTCCCCGGCTTCCGCCCCCGGAAGACCTGCCATGGCCATACAGTAGAAGGGCCTCAGATCGGTGATCCCGCTCATCTCTCCGACTCCCCTGGGATGTCTGGCAGACATGCTCACCGGCCAGTTGTACCGGTTGCAGTAAAGCCTCATACACAACAGAGCGTTGCGCATGGTCTGATGCGCCTCTCTCCCCAGGGCAAAACGGGTCCCGCTCAAGGCATATACCACCGGAGCCGCCCCCTGAAAACCGCCCACAGCATAGGCAGGGTAATGTGCCGCATGATGGAATGTGCTTCCGTCCGCCTTATACGGCCCCTCCAGTCCCGGCGCCGGCTTCAGGACGGCATTCAACCAGTCCCGGAAAGCATGAAGACAATGAATCTGAAAGCACTCATCCTCCGTCATAAGTATGGAACACAGTATTCCCCACAGCAGCGTGTTAAGAGTATCCGTGCTCTCTCCCTGCAGCTCCTCCGGCTCTCTGAAGATCCGACCTCTGCCCGAAAACCAGCCTGTCATCTCCGCCGTGTCTGCAAGCAGCCCCTTTTCTTTCAGAGGCTTCCGCATTAAGAATACGGACACATACAGCTCTCTCATAAGGTAACCCATATGATGGGTCGTGCCCAGGGAAGAACCTGCCGCCCATCCCTGCTCCCACAGATGCTGCAGCAGTTCCGCAAAGTGGCCGGCGGCCTCCTCCTTCAGCAGATTGTCCCCTTCGTGCCAGAGACAGGCGGCACGCAGCAGCAGCCCTCCGCATTTCCGGATCCCCACTGCCCCGGTGAGCGTCTTCAGCCGCTCCGCCTCCTCTCCGGGATAAGCCGCCCAATGATGCACGGCGTCCACATTCACCCCGCCGTACAATCCGTTCCGCCCCTTCTTCAGGTTCAGTCCGGCATACTGCTCCCAAAGGGAAGCGGCAGCCTCCACCGTTCCGGATATTTCGCCGGGGGAAGAAGCGGGCTCCTGAGCCGTTTCACCCGGGTCAAGACGGAAGATTCCCAGAAAATACCGCTCCATCCTTTCTTCTATGAAATTTATCTCTTTGCGAAGCTTCTCCTCATCCTCCCGCCCGGTCTGCGACTTCCCACTCTCCGCCGCACAGAGCCTCTCCCGCTGCTGCCTCTCCAGCCGCAGGAAACGCAGCAGCGAGGTCCAATGGGCATTTACCGCCTTATCCACGGAAGGATTCACAAAGGGCACCTGCAGATCCGGTACCGGATGTCTGGGATCAATGGGCACGGAAGTGATCATCTGATCCAACCAGATGTGTTCCCTGCCGTCTCCCGTCCTGCTCAGACGGATCTCGTCCATCCCCTCCTCCGGTTCCCCTTCCATGTCCCGGAAAGGCACCCAGCAGGTGCGCCAGCCCCGAAAGTCCTGTCCGAAGTCAAAATGGCAGCACTTCCGCCCCTTCTTATAGAAAGAGAAACGCACCGCTTCCGCCCCTGCTTCCTCTCTGTACAGCCAGATCACAAAGCAACAGCGATCCTGATTCGGGCCGCCTGCTCTGAAATGGCGGTACTCCACAGGCCCCTTCAGAATCAGCTCCGCGCCACCTTCCGTCTCCCAGCAAAGCGACTGCTCTCCGTCCCTGTAATGTTCCCTGTCCGTCCTTACTGTGGAATTAACCGCTGTAATTCCCTCCGGAATCCCTTCTTCAAAGGAATATACCATCTCCCGCTCCTTTCTGAAACCGCTCCAACCAGGCAGGCGCCGGCGTTCCGCCGGTTTCGTCCAAAGCCCCCGTACCGCCTCGCGATCTCTAGTACATCGAATAATAAGTAACCAGCCATATTACTTGCCTGAATTTCCATCTGCTGCGCTGGCCTCACTCAACGATGCCACCGCATCGTCTCGTTCTGCCGTCTTGCAGGCTGAAAATTCATTCTGCGTCATTTGGCTGAAAATGAATGGTACAGCACACTAATCTCTCCAGTTATCGCCAATCTCCTCCAGCCGCTTCTCCAGCCGTTCCCTCAAAAGGGCAGCCGTCTCAGGCTCCTTTTCGGAGATATCCTCCAATTGGTAATAATCATTTTCATCATCATAGAGCACGGTCATTTCATCGTCAGCATAGTTCTGCAGTGACACAAAAGTATATTTTCCTGTCTTCAGCCCCCTTGCACGATAGCGTCCAAAGCAGAAATACAGTGCGTCCGCCTCCTCATCCTCCGCTCCCGTAAGCATACAGCCGGAGCGGTCATGCCCTTCCGCCACAGCGGGGATCTGACTTTTCAGTCCCGCAAGGCTTAAGATTGTAGGCATTACATCCACGGCTCCCATGACAGTCTTTGGATTGGAGGGCGCTATCCTCCCGGGATAACGCACAATGAACGGAATATTGAAGCTGTCCCGATACCAGGGACCCTTGCCTGTCATATTGTGGCTCCCCATCAGGTCACCGTGATCGGATGTGAAAATGACGATCGTATCATCATAAATTCCCTTATCCTCAATGGCCCTCAGGATTCTTCCGAAATTTTCATCCACTCCGGTCAATGCTCCCAGGTAATACCTGACCGCCTGTTCTGCCTTACCATTGCTGAGGTTCCCGGGAAATATCCTGTCTGTCTTCTCCGCATCCCCCACATTGAAACAGGGACTTGCCAGAAGCTCCTCCGGAGATTTGTCCCGATACAGATCTGCATATTTTGCAGGCACCTGATCATACGGCGGATGGGGGGGATTGTTCGCAACAAACAGCATGAATGGCTTCTCCTCGTCCCGCACGCCTCCCCGGTTCATGATATAATCCACTGCCACATCCGCCTCATGTTCCACAGACCACTTGCCCGGACGAATGACCTCATCCGGCTTCGCCTCATTGTGCCAGTAATGAGGCTCCAGATGCTGATCACAGCAGCCATAGCCATGCCAGAAATTAATACCGTGCCGTCTCTGAGGCAGTGTGTAGCTGTCCCAGATCTTCCCGTCCTCCCGGAATCCTTCCGTAAAGGCCAGATGTGTTTCCTCAGGCGGATCCAGGTGCCATTTCCCGATATACCCCACGTCGTAGCCGCATTCCCGCAGCACGTCCGTGAGACATCTCTCGTTCTTCTTCAGATAACAGCCATGTTCCCTGGTGCCGGTTCTGCAGTTTCCCACCACTCCCGTGTGGATGCCGTATCTGCCCGTAAACATCATTGCCCGGCAGGGACTGCAGATGGGATGGTTGCTCATACAGTTCTCCATCACCGCACTCTCCCTGGCAAAGTTATCTATATTAGGAGTTATTGATGGCATTTTCCCTCTGAAATGCAGCGCATCGTGCTGCAACTGATCAGGAAATACCATGATAATATTAGGATGCTTCATTTTTCTCCTTTCTCCGGTTCCGTATGCATCCGGTTCCTCCGCTTCTGATGTCCCTTTATGCTCTGATCTGCTCCGTTACCCCACTTCCACGCATCGTGCCTGTGGACATGGGAATCTTAAGCACCCTTATCTCCCCATCCGCCTTGAATCTGACGGAGACGGCAATATGAGTCAGTTCCCTGTTCTGACAGGGATCGCAAACCGAAACGCGGACATTCCCGTCCCCTTCCTGCTCCAGCATCAGTACACAGGGATCCGACACCTCCATCGTATATTCCCCGCAGTCCAATTCCCCTGCCCGGTAAAATACGGCGGATATCCTGTCTCCTCCGAAGCAAACTGCCTGTATCTCCTCCGTATTGCTCAGCACCGTGAACAATCCTTCCGCCTGTACCGGAGTCTTCTCCGGATCCGTGCACATCCAGTAACAGTAAGCGCTGTCCTTCGGAGCCTCCCCATGATCCACGGTGATCTCCAAGATCTTCACAGCTTCATCTTCCGCACTTTTATTTGTAATATTCAGATATTCCCAGTCTGTTTTCCTTGTTTCCGCCGTCAGGGAGTATGTAGTTCCCGGAAGCGCTTTTATTCCATACAGCACGCCATCATTTCTAAAAAAGCATTTCCCGGTCTGATCTGTCACAGTGCAAAGCTCCCCGATGTTCTCTCCCTCCTCATTACAGAAGGCACCCTCAAGAAAACGCACATTATTCACTGTTGTAATAATTCTTTCGCCGTATTCCGGACGCTCGTCCCGAATACCGGCTCCCAGGAATACAAAGAGTTCATCCTGCACGAACACGGATTTATACGCCTTCACTCCCATCATTTCCTCAGTGAAGTCGTTTCGCACCGTTCCCGATCCGTCAGCCTCCCGCTTCGCCGACTTCTCATAAATAAATCCCGCCGCACCCCGCATACCATTTGCCAGCCCTCCGGCGAAATTATGAATGCTGTTGTAGCCGCTCCAGTTGGTTTCCGCCATGATACGCGACTTTTTCAGATCCCTCTCCGTGGTTCCGGGGAAGTGAGAAGGATTAAAAGTTCCTTTCGCCGTCTCATAGCTCTCCGGATCCGTCAGCAGCAGATAACTGCCGTCCCGTATATAGAAATTGCGGGTATCCGCCATTTCATGCGCACACTCCACGCCCTTACATCTGCAGGACGCCGCATTAAAATAGAAATACCTGTGAGCCGTCTTGGAGATCAGCGTGTCATTATTGAAAAAGTAACGGGTGCCGCAAAAATCCCCGTCCTCCACATTCAGCTCTCCCCGGGCAAGCACGTCCCGGAGCTTTTGCAGATCCGCTTCCTCCGCGTAATCCCCGTACCTGTTGAGGAT
>CAMWWF010000013.1 GCA_947177885.1 uncultured Lachnospiraceae bacterium | reverse complement strand
TGGTGAATCTCGACTTCCTTCAGTTGGATTTTCCGAATCGCCAGTTGCTGAATCTAGAATTCCTTCATTGGTGTTTTCCGAATCCTCACTTCCTGAATCTCCATTTCCTGCATCCGTGTTTCCCGAATCCGCATTATCTAAATTCGTATTCTCAGACTCCATGATTTCTGATCTTTGCTCGCCTCTACCATCAAATGATGAGCACCCTGCCAAAACCATGGAATATAACAGTACAGCAGCCAATAGTTTTTTCTTCATATTTATCCCCCTGTGCGTGCTTCGGCACACATACCAATCAATATTTCAAAATTCATTTTTAAACTAATACCTCAATGCCCGTCTTTGGCGGGCTCTACTATCTGCCAAAACCAACAACCGCCCCGATAACCTGCAATACACAGGCACCGGGGCAGCGAAAACAGAATGACTGTTCCTCTTATTTTTCTTTCTTCGGCACAAGCTTCACGCGGAACAGGTACCACAGACTGCCCGCCAGACAGATCGAAGAATACGTACCGCATATGATGCCCACCATCAGAGGCAGCGCAAAGTCACGGATACTGGTGACGCCCAGCACATACAGCACTGTCACCATGATAAAGGTGGTCAGGGAAGTGAAAATACTTCTGGACATGGTCTGGGTGATACTTTTGTTCACCACATCCTTCAGATCATCCTTATGGGTCATGGTCGCCATATTCTCACGGATTCGGTCGAAGATAACGATGGTGGCATTGATGGAATAGCCTACAATGGTCAGCATACATGCCACAAAGGTATTGCTCACGGATACTCTTGCCACCGCATAGAAGGCAAGCACCACAAGCACATCATGAAGCAGAGCGACGATGCTGCTGACACCGAAACGGATATCCTTGAAGCGGATCCGGATATAGATCAGCATACATATGATCGCTACCACTACTGCAATGATCGTGTCGGATTTCATCTCGCTGCTGATGGTGGAGCTGATGGTCTCGGTAGTGATCAGCTTCTCATCCACACCGAAATTGCTCACCAGCATTTCATTCACGGCCTCCCTCTGCTCCACGGTCAGGGAACCGGTCTTGAAGATCACCTCGTTGGAATCCTGCACCGTCTGGATCTGGACCGCACCGGTAATCTCCTCCATGAGAGGCACCACCTCGGCATTGGTCTTCTCCAGAGTCATGGTCTCATTGAAGGTCACACTGGTCTGTGTGCCGCCCTTGAACTCCAGACTGTAATTCAGCGCATCCCCGGAGGACGCCTTATGCACGCCCATAGCCACAAAGCCCGCGAGCACCAGTGCTATGGACAGTCCGAAGAAGAGTCCCTTCCTGGACAGAACATTCAACGACCTGTGCTCCTTTCCCACACCATAGAGCTTCTCGCTCTTTAAGCCCAGCGCATAGAAAGCATACATGATATATCTGGTCACAACCAAAGCGGTGAACATGGACAACACAATACCCAGTGCCAGCGTCTGCGCAAATCCCTTAACAGAACCGGGGCCCAGCAGCCAGAGCACCAGAGCGGCGATCAAAGTGGTAATGTTTCCGTCGATAATGGCGGACAATGCCTTGTCAAAACCGATCTTAATGGCATTCTGCACCGTCTTACCGGAGGCAAGCTCCTCACGGATACGGGCAAAAATGATCACGTTTGCATCCACCGCCATGCCGATGGACAGGATAATACCCGCAATACCTGATAATGTCAGAGTCATGTCAAAGCCGTTGATCAGAAGGATCACCAGCGCCGAATAGGACAGCAGACCCACGGCGGATGCCAGACCTGCGATATAGTAAACTGCGATCATGAAGATGATCACAATGATAACACCGATGACAGCCGCCTTTAAGCTTGTCTCAATGGCATCCATGCCCAGCTGGGCTCCTACCACCTTGGAGTGCAGTTCCTCCAGTTCCAGCTTCAGTCCGCCGATCCGGATGGTGGAAGCAAGATTTTCCGCTCTCTCAAAAGACTCCATGGGGGAGATCTGCGCATTTCCGTCAGTGATTGCAACATTTACACTGGGAGCGCTGATGATCGATCCGTCATAATAGATCGCCAAGGACTCCTTGTTCTCAAAAGCTCTCTGGGTCGCCTGGGCAAATTTCTCCCTGCCCTCATCCGTCATCACAAGGCTGACCGCATATTCATAGCCCAGATCCGTCTGGAAGGAACCCGCGGTGGCATCCTTCACATCCGTTCCCTGTACCAGAATGGAGCCGTCCTCAAGCAGCTCGTCAATGGTCTTATTCAGCACATACGCGTATCCCACAGAACCATCCGCATTCTGCACATACTGCCCTGTATAGTTCAGATTTCCCTCGGAATCCGTCTCTGAAATAAAATACAGCGCACCGGGCCTTCCCAGTTCCTGCAGGATCCTGGTGGCATCGTTCTCTCCGGGGATCTCGATGTTGATCCGGTCGGTCCCCTCCTGATAAACGATGGCCTCCGTGCTGTAATTTTCCACACGTTTCTGAAGCTTTGCTATGGTATCACTCATATCAGTGGCGCTGGGATTTCCGTCTCCCACCACCTGATAAGTGATGCTGACACCACCCGCCAGATCCAGTCCCAGCTTGATGTCCGATGCACTTCCGTCTCCCTCCGGATTCACGCCGAAGATGTCCACATAAGTGACACCTGCCAGAATCAGAAGGACACAAAGCAGAATTACGATTGCTTTGTTCTTTTTCATTGTTCTTTCGTCCTTTCTATATCACTGTCTATTCTATCTTCTATTATCCTGCTTTTCCGGGATATATTCTCTCTAACATATATCCTCTGTAATATATTCTCTACAGAAATCCCACGACATGGTCTCAGCACCATTTGTTACAATGTCCGTCATACCACCGAACACAGCGTCAAGAACCTTCAATTGTCCTCCAGTTCCGCCGCCTTCAGCATGACAGCGCACTCCACACGCTTTCTCTGCAGCTCGCAGCCCACATCATACGCGTCGTTGATATCGCCGTGGAAATTGTAGGCGTTGGCCGCACAGCCGCCGCTGCAGTAAAACTTGGCAAAACACTTCTTACACTTGTCCTTCGCGTAGACATTACAGCATTTGAATTCGTCCCGGATGTCCTCACGCACAATACCGTCATTTACATTTCCCATGAGAAATTTCTCGTTTCCCACAAACTGATGGCAGGGATACAAGTCCCCCCATGGAGTGACCGCCAGATACTCCGTTCCCGAGCCGCAGCCCGACAATCTCTTGGCCACACAGGGACCGCCCTCCAGATCGATCATAAAATGGAAGAAATTAAAACCTCTTCCCTCCCTGCGCCGCTTCAGCATTTCCGCAGCCAGTTTATCATACTCCGCTTTCAGCTTGGGGATATCCGCCTCCTGAATCGCATAGGAATCCGAAGGCTGGGCCACCACAGGCTCCACAGAGATCTGCTGAAAGCCCAGATTCGCAAGATGCAGGACATCCTCGGAGAAATCCGGGTTATTGTGGGTGTAAGTGCCCCGCACATAATACTGCATCTGCTTCCTGCTCTCCGCCACCTTCTGAAATTTCGGCACGATCAGGTCATAGCTGCCCTGTCCTCCCCGGAACGGACGCATCTTATCGTGAACTTCTTTCCGTCCGTCAATGCTGAGAACGATATTGGCCATTTCCCTGTTGGCAAACTCCAGGATCTCATCGTCCAGCAGCACACCGTTGGTGGTCAGTGTAAAACGGAATTTCTTGTTATGAGGCTCTTCCAGGCTTCTGCCATATTCCACCAGGTCCTTTACCACCTGCCAGTTCATCAGGGGCTCGCCGCCAAAGAAGTCCACCTCCAGATTCACACGGTTCCCGGAATTGGCCACCAGAAAGTCCAGCGCCTTCTTTCCCACTTCGAGACTCATCAGCGCCCGTCTTCCGTGATATTCACCTTCCTCCGCAAAACAGTATTGACAGGCAAGGTTACAGTCATGGGCGATGTGCAGGCAAAGCGCCTTCACCACCGTCTGCCTGTTCTTAAAGTCAAAGACATACTTTTCGTAGATGTCCGGTGCAAACAGCTGGCCGCACGCCTCCAGCTCCAGCACCTCGTCCACGGCCTCCGTGATCTCTTCCTCCGGATAGGGAATATTGGCAAGGTTCAGCACCGCCGCCTTGATCGTGGCGGCATCCTTGATTCCTTCGTTTATAAGGGGTTCCAGAAGCGGAATCATATCATAAACGATTTCATCCACCACATGGATGGAACCGCTGTTCACATCCATAACAATGTTATACCCGTTGCTTTTGTATTGATGTATCACAGATTCGTTTTCCTTTCTATCTCTCTATTCCGGCTCCGCATCCGCCCGAACAGTCCCCGGTCGGCAGAGTCGGTTCCGCCTGAATCGTTTTCGGAGCAAATATGACGGCTTGCAGGAACGCCTGAGGACTGCCGTGAAAAGCGCACATAACTTTCTTACTTACTGTCACAGCATAATCCTAAAACACAGAAAAGAAGCAGCGACCGGAATCGCTGCCACTCTGGTGTAACACAACGCTCAATTATTTAATCTTCTCACAGCTCTGATTTCCCACAGTACAGGAAGTCTTGCAGGCTGACTGGCAGGAAGTCTGGCACTCGCCGCATCCGCCCTTCTTCATGGACTCTTTCAGATCTCTGGTAGTCAAAGTTTTAATGTGTTTCATATGATTATGGCCTCCTTAATGGATGTTCAGTCATCAGACTATTAAAAAGTAAAAATATTATATCATATAAAACTCATTTGTAAAAGTCTTTTTTTGATCGATTTGGAAATTTGGCCTGAAAACTGATTCGAAATACGGCCGAACGCAGTTTCCCCGGCAGTTCTCCTCAGCTGAACATTCCCCCAAGCATCCCGCCTGCGGCACATAGTACGAGTGTGGTGACAACGGAATCACCCAGCTGTCCCGCAGGCTCTCCCATTACCATGGATATTCCCAGCAGCACAAGGAAATAGGCACTCCCCATCAACAATCCCCATAAGAACTTCCTGTTTCCCAGTCTTTTCCCGGCTACAAAGCCGGCAAAAAAAGTGGCTGCCACATAAATGGCGATAATGACAATGGAGACAATGCTCTCCGTCAATCCTACTTTATAGAGCAGAAAAGCCAGCAGCGCCAGAAACGCTCCCGTCAATATGTAAGAAAAAAGCAACGTCTTTAAAAGAAACAGAATGGGTATGTCTCCCTGATTTGTCGTCTGTTCCATCTGCAACCTCCCTGTGTATCTATAAATTTTCTATAAAATAATATGCAGTGACGTCTGCAAACTTGACAACAAGTATATGATAAGGTATATTTAACAGAAAATATATTAAAAAAGGAGTGGATTTTTTTTGGATGCCCCAGGTGTCATACAACTTATTATTGTAGTTTTTCTTGTTTTTCTGTCAGGTTTTTTCTCTTCAGCCGAAACAGCTTTTTCGACTGTCAATCGTGTGCGGATGCGCACTCTCGAGGAAGAAGGCAGCAAACGCGCCGCCAGAGTCAATAAGATACTGGAAAATTACAGCAAAATGCTCAGCAGCATTCTGATCGGTAACAATATTGTAAACCTTACAGCTTCTTCCCTTGCCACTACTCTCGCAATGCGGATCAATCTGGCCACAGGTATTGCAACCGGTATCCTGACGATCGTCGTCCTGCTCTGCGGTGAGATCGTCCCCAAGACATGGGCCATGCTTTCCTCCGAAAAGATTTCCCTGGCCTACAGCGGAATAATCTATGGATTGATGCAGGTAATGACGCCTGTTATTTATATTGTAGACAAAATGTCAAACGGCATTTTGCGTCTGCTGCACATCGATCCCACCAAGAAGATCACCACCATGACCGAGGCGGAGCTGCGGACTTATGTGGAGGTAAGCCACGAAGACGGAGTGATCGAGTCGGAAGAGCGCGAGATGATCTACAATGTGTTCGATTTTTCCGATGCCCAGGCGAAGGATATCATGATCCCCAGGATCAATATGGTGACAGTAGACATCAACGACAGCTACAGTGAGGTTATGTCCATCTTCCGCGAGTCCATGTATACCCGTCTTCCCGTCTATCAGGACGACAATGACAACATCATAGGACTCATCAACATCAAAGACTTTATTCTCTGCGAGGACGAGGACAATTTCCATGTGAAAGACATTCTGAGGGATGCCCATTATACATATGAGTTCAAAAAGGTTGCCGACCTTCTGTATGAACTGCGGGAGACGACCACCAATGTCACCTTTGTCTTAAACGAATACGGCGCCACCGTGGGCATGATCACGCTGGAGGATCTGTTGGAAGAGATCGTGGGCGAGATCCGTGACGAATATGACGGGGATGAAGAGGAACTGATTCAGGAACTGGACGAGAACACTTATCTCGTCGAAGGCAGTATGAAGCTGGATGATATCAATGACGAGCTCGACACGGACCTCGACAGTGAGGATTACGATTCCATCGGCGGTCTGATCATTGAGTGCCTGGACCGTCTTCCCGAGGATAATGAGGAAGTGACTCTTGAGAACGGTATCCACTTAAAAGTACAGGGAATTGAACAGAACCGTATCGTAAAGGTGCTGATGACCCTGCCGGAGGCATACGGGGAAGAGGAAGATCCGGAGGCATCCGGAGAGAAATCTGAGGAGAACGCTTCCTGAACCACGGCTTGCGGCGCCTGATCTAAAGAATACACTACCTGACGCATAACAGGATCGGAGCATGTTTTAAATTTGCTTTCCGGCAGATGTGTTTCCCGCAAAACAGCAGGCTTGGAAAGACACACGGCTCCAAAAGCCTTCCGGGTTCCTGTTTCTTTCGAAAGTACTTTATCATTTGCATATGGATGCCAGAGCCCTGTCAGCGCCTCCGCCGACAGGGCCTTTTCATGCACTCAGGCACCCAAATGAAATATGTCGGCAAGCTGACGGGTGCCCGGCGCGCGTGCAGGGGAAGAGGAATCTTCTCTGCCCGATCATTACCCGAAACGCCCAAGGATATAATCCTTCGTCAGTCTCTCCGCAGGTCTTGTGAATATGATGTGAGTAGCTCCGAACTCAACCACCTCCCCTGTCAGAAAAAAAGCAGTGTCGTCCGATACCCTCGCCGCCTGCTGCATATTATGTGTCACCACTACCACAGCATACTTTTTCTTCAGATTCTTCATCAATTCCTCGATCTTTAATGTGGAGACCGGATCCAATGCCGATGTGGGCTCATCCATAAGAAGGACCTCCGGTTCCACCGCCAGAGCTCTGGCAATGCACAGCCTTTGCTGCTGCCCACCGGATAATCCCAATGCCGGTCTGTTCAGACAGTCCTTCACCTCCTCCAGGATCGCAGCACCATCCAGCGCTTCCTCCACGATCCCGTCAAGCTCCCGCTTTGACCTGATCCCGTGGATCCTGGGACCGTATGCAATGTTATCATAAATACTCATGGGAAAAGGCGTGGGCTGCTGAAATACCATTCCCACCTTTTTACGGAGCAATGTGATATCCACTCTCCTGTCATAGATATCCTCTCCATCTAAAAGGATCCGGCCCTCGATCCTCACATTTCTGACCATATCGTTCATTCGGTTAATGCATTTTAAAAAGGTGGACTTTCCGCAGCCGCTGGGCCCGATCAGAGCCGTCACAGCGCGGTCCCTGATCTCCATATCCACATTCTTGAGCGCATGATCCTTCCCGTAATAGAGATTCAGATGCTTTACCGAGATTTTACCGTTTACCATTTTAATATCATGCCTTTTTCTGACCGCTTTCGAGTACAATGGGTCGATACAGCACACCAGATCCCTTCATTTTTTTGAATGTTTCACAGATGCAGCCACTTTCATCAGCAGATTTATGATCAGCATGATAATTATCAATACACATCCTGTACCGAAGGCAATATCATATCGCCCGTTCTGCATCTGCAGATACAATTCTACCGTCAGTGTTCCTCCTGATTCCAGCACCTTGGCGCCAAGCTCCCGCAGCCCCTCCGCCGGACCGTTCCCCAGTCCGGGCAGAAGTCTGCCGCTTCCCGCGGTAAACAGAAGCGCCGCGGATTCTCCCACGATCCTGCCCACGGACAGAATGATTCCCGTCAGTATCCCCGGCATGGCAGTGGGAAGAAGCACAGTGCGGATCATGTACCATCTGGCGGCCCCCATTCCCAGGGCCCCGCTCCGGTAACTCTCCGGCACCGTCCGCAAAGCCTCCTGCGTACTGCGTATGATCAGCGGAAGCACCATCAGGGACAGCGTCAGTGCCCCTCTCAGCAGAGAATAGTCCAGATGCAGTGTCTCTCCAAAAAATGCCATTCCAAACAATCCATAGAGGACGGAAGGTATACCGGACAATATTTCCGTGGTAAGCTCGATCAGGTTCACAAGTCTGCCCGGTTTCGCATATTCGTTTATGTAAATTGCCGCTCCCACCCCTGCCGGAGCGGCGATCAGGAGCGTCATAACGACCACATACAGAGTGTTTACCAGATTGCCGGCGATCCCCGATGTCCGCTTTAGAGTGCTTGTGACGGAGGTCAGAAAATCCCAGCTTACCGCAGGGGTGCCCCTGACAAAGACATAGCCGATGATTCCCAAAAGCAGTACTGCCACCACGGAAGCCGCGCCATAGATCGCGGCCTGCAGAAACAGCTCCGCCGGGTGAATATGTTTCTGATACAGTGATCCGCTCAATTTTCCATTGTTTCCCTTTCCATAACACTTCACTCCCATTTCGGAAGGCATGCCGCTCTCCCCTTATTTTAAAGCCGAACCGTTACCTTTTTTCAAAATATGATTTAATGCAATATTGACCAGAACGATAAATGCAAACAGGACAAGCCCTATGGTAAAAAGCACCTCTCTGTGCGTCCCCTGCGAATACCCCATCTCACTGACAATGGCCGTAGTCAGAAACCGCACCGAATGAAAAGGCAGAGGTATGTTCACGCTGTTTCCTGACACCAGCGTGATGGCCATTGTCTCACCGATCGCCCTTCCCACTCCCAAGACGACTGCCGTCGCCACGCCGGACTTTGCCGCCGGCAGGACGGATCGAAAAACAGTCTGTAAGGGGGAAGCGCCCAATGCCAGAGATGCCGCCTTGATATCGGGATGCACCGACCGGATGGCCGCCTCACTGATGCTGATCACCGTGGGCAGGATCATGACAGCAAGAACCAGCACAGCGGAAAGAAGATTTGCGCCGCCTGTAAACTGATGTGTCTGCGAACCGGCAAACAATTTCCTCTCCAGCTTATACATCAGGGGATTCAACAGATATATTCCCAGCAAACCGTATATCACCGAAGGAATGCCCGCCAGCAGCTCCACCGCAAACCCTGCTGCGGCAGCCATCTTGCCGTCGGACAGTTCCGCCAGAAAAACTGCCGTCAGAATTCCTGACGGTACACCGATCAGCACCGCCAGCATCGTACCGAAGACAGAGGTCAATATTATGTACAGGATTCCGTATTCCGGTTCCTCAGCCACAGGCTTCCACACACCGCTGAAGAAAATCTCCTTTAATCCCACTTTAAAGATGGCAGGCAGACCTTTGATCATCATGTATATTGTGACCGATACCGCCGCAAACACCGCAATAAGACCGCAAAGGGTGAAGATCACCTGTGCTGCGCCCTCCACCGGCGCTTTCCGCTTATGGTCATCCGTAATCAATCTTTCCATCTTTCCTCACCGTCTTCCCCCTGTAATCTTCTTTTCCTTATCGTTCTTTCACCATTTTCCCTCTGCACTCTCTTTTTCATTGGCTTTCCTTTGCCATTTCCCCTTGCATTCTCTTTTTGCCGTCTTTTCTCTGCTGATCAATTATGTCATGACCAGCGGCAATCCTCAACGAACTCTGACAAATCCCAATTGTTCCGCAATTGATTGACCTTCTTCACTATAGACATGATCGAACCACATTTGCACCAGATCATCCTGTTCCTCGATCCCGCCCCTGGTCGCCATCACAAGAGGCCGACTCAGAAGATAACAGCCATTCCTGATATTTTCCGCGGAAGGTTCCACTCCCTCCAGAGACAATATCCTTACGGAATCATCCGCCACGTCCAGAGAGATATACCCGATCGCCCCGGGGGTGGAAGCGACTCTTGCCATCACGGCACCTGTGCTGTCCAGCTCATTTGCGTAATCGCATTGATCCGCCACCCCCAGTATCTCTTCAAAGGCGCCTCTTGTACCGCTTCCCGCCTCTCTTCCCACCACCACCACGGGAAGGTCGGATCCCCCCAGCCCGGACCAGTTCGTCAC
The DNA here is from genome assembly GCA_947177885.1 of uncultured Lachnospiraceae bacterium. The sequence continues at coordinate 9,135 of CAMWWF010000013.1, read as the reverse complement.
AACGCCGGTATAGATATCCGTAAGCTGCCGCAGGGTCAGGTCTTCAATTGGGTTGGAAGGATCCACGCATATAACTATCCCGTCCACAGCCACCAGATTCTCCACCACACCATCTGCCTTTTCGTCCGGTTTTAAGCTTCTGGAGGAATTGCCGATATCGGAGCTGCCGGACAGCACCGCCTCAATTCCCGCACTGGAACCCACAAATTCAACATTTACATGGATGCCGGGATATTTTTCCATGAAGCTTTCCGCCCATGCATCGGAAAGCTTATCCATAGATGTGGAGCCCGCAAGCTGAATGGTGCCTGCGGCCTGAAAAGTATCCCGCTCCCGCACATCAGATATCTCTGCGGATCGGGGATCCTGTTCCAGACCTTCTCTGATCCCACAGCCCTCGTTACAACCCCCGATCAGTACGGCTATACAGATACCCGCAAACAGCCTTCCCAGATATGTAAGCTCTCTTCGCAATAAAAAACGCCTTTCACATAATTTTTATATCTTATGCAAAAGGCGTTCCTAATGTTACCATTGGGACCGGCCATTTTCAAACGATCGGCATATTTGTACTTTGTAGAAATATGCATCATATGATATCAGTTGTTATACTATTTGGCTTCAGACTGTCCGTATCGTCTCCAGGATCCCCTCTGCAATGGCACGGGCCGTCTCATCAAATCTTTCGTCAAACAGGCGGTTATCCGAATCCGTGTTGATAAAACCTGCCTCCACCAGTACCGCCGGCATCTCCGTCCTGTTCAATACCACCAGATCAGTCTGCTCATTGACACCCTGATCTTCATATCCAACCTGAACCAGCCGTTCATTGATGTTGCGCGCAAGGCGTGCCGCCTCCCCATACCTGTTATAGACCAGCGTCTCTACCCCTGTATACTGATTGGGATAAGGACTGGAATTGCGATGAATGGACACAAAATAGTCAGCACCTATTGCATTCCCTTCCATAGCCTTCTGATAGGGAGACTCATAAATGTCGGCAGTTCTGGTGTAATAGACGTTTATACCATTCTGTTCCAAAATGCGTCCTACCGCCATTGCCAGCGCCAATACATCATCCTTCTCCTGCCGTCCATTATAAACAGCTCCCGGATTACTGCCGCCGTGTCCCGCATCGATCACCACCAAAGCCATAAAGATACCCCCAATACCTTTCCTATAAGGTATGTCAAAGGTATGCCCGAAGTTCCTCCCGTTAGAAAACATGTGCCGCCGGGCGCAGAACAAGAATACGCTTTGACCGGGAGACAGAGCACCCGGACAAAGCGCATTCGATTGACAACTGCAACAGTAAGGAACTGTCCATTAATAACTTGTGCATTTAACTTGTCTAAATCCGCACAGTCTGCATTGGTCTCCGCTTCGGTCCGTGCCGGACGTGTGCCACTGGCACACAGCACCATCAGTCGGCGTACCTTAGTACGCTTGTACCCCGGTATGTCTCCTTCTTCCGCCTTGCCTGTACGAATTTATCCTGCGTCATCTGCACAAGTTATTTTCGGACAATTCCTAATTTAATATCAAGACGTTTATATGAACAATGATCAGCAGTTCTTATCTACCACCGCACCCTTGACATCCTCTGCGATCAGCTTCATTTTGTTGAGAATGTCCTGAACCTCCTGCTGTACATCAGACTGTATGCGGTCAAGAGAAACCATCTCCTCCGTGGGCATATTCTCCAGAATCTCTTCCTCTTCCTCACGGTGCTCCTTCTGGTTCTCGATGAGCTCCTCCTTTTTCTCCTTCTCTTCCTTGATCTCTTCTGCCTGTTCTTCTCTCTTCTCGGCTTCTTCCTCGACACGGTCTTTGCCTTCCTCATACACCATATCGACGATCTCATCTCGGGCCGCATCCATAATCTCCTCAGCCTGTTCCTGAGCATCTACCATAGCATGATGCTTCAGTCTCTCTATACGAGTGGCGCGGATCGTATCACTTTCCTGCCTGACCTGAGCTTCATTCTCGTCCAGATCCTGAACACGTATAAGCTCCTCTTTCATCAAGTCTTTCTTCTCTTTAAGATAGTCCGCCTCGCTGATCTCTCCGGCCTCGTAGCCTTTCTCCAGATCCGTCTGACGGGTTTCCACATTTTCCTTTTCCTCCAACAGTCTCTGACGGTCTTCCTGCAGATCCTTAATATTCTGATATCTGTTTTCAACATCCTCATCAAGGGCTTTGTCACCGTCAAAGGCATCTCCGACTACTTTCAGAGCCTGTTTCTGAGCTTCCTTTTTCTTCTGCTCGATCCGATCCTGCAGGGTGCCTCCCTGGTTGTTCAGGTCTCCCGCAAATACGGTCTTTCTTTTTTCCTGTTTCCCGCCTGCACCTTCCGTGGTCAGACTGCTCCCGGGCTGACCGCCCACAAACAGGGTAATATTGTTGTCTACCTTCATTGCTTACCTCCTTGTAATTTTATCCGGTATGATCGTGTCACAAACGACACTCCTGCCTTGTACAGCAGATCCAGATATTGCTTACGGCATAACTTTCCGTTGCAAACCCGCTGCTTTAATGAATATATCGGCTTATCGGGTAGAAAAAATGACCGGATTCACTACATTTTTGAGCGGGTTGGTGACATTTCCTCATTTAATGGGGATCTCGCTCTGCCACATACAAGGCACTTGAGTGCCTTGTATGTCCACGTGCTTCGCACTATATTCAGATACTCAATCAGGCTCTGCGGGGTGCGAGCTCCCCCGCAGAGCCTGATTGAGTATCTGAATGCAGAGCTCATTGCTAACGTGCGAATTGTGAATTATATAGGGTTGCGTAGAATCCGCCTTTTTTCAGCAGTGTTTCATGATTGCCCTGTTCTATGATGTTGCCGTCTTTCATTACCAGAATAATATCCGCCTCCTGTATGGTGGAGAGTCTGTGGGCAACGATAAAGCTGGTGCGTCCTTCCATCATTCTGGAAAAGGCTTTCTGGATACGGATCTCCGTTCTGGTATCAATGGAGGAAGTAGCCTCGTCCAGGATCAGCATGGGAGGAAGGCAGAGCATTACCCTTGCGATACAGAGAAGCTGCTTCTGTCCCTGGGACAGGCTGCCGCCATCCTCGGAGATCACCGTATCATATCCGTTGGGAAGTCTCTTGATGAAACTGTGGGCATGGGATGCCTTCGCCGCCCCGAGGATCTCATCCTCGGTTGCCTCAGGCTTGCCCATTCTGATATTATCCCTGATCGTTCCCGCCCGCAGCCATGTCTCCTGAAGCACCATACCGTAACTGGTCCGGAGACTGCCTCTGGTGATATTCCGGATATCCGTGTCATCCACACGGATACTGCCGCTGTCCACATCATAGAAGCGCATCAGAAGATTGATCACCGTGGTCTTTCCGCAACCGGTAGGGCCTACAATGGCCACCCTCTGACCGGGTTTCACATTCAGATTAAAGTTCTCGATCAGCTTTCTGTCCGGGACATAGCTGAAATAAACATTTTCCAGTTTTACATTTCCCTCGGCATCTGACAGCACCTTCGCATCCGGACTATCCGGTATCTGCGGTTCCTCGTCAATGAGCTCAAAGATACGCGCCGCACAGGCGAGAGCATTCTGCAGTTCGGTGATCACACCTGATATTTCATTAAAAGGCTTGGTGTACTGATTTGCATAGCTCAGGAAACAGGAGAGCCGTCCTACGCTGATGCCGCCCTTTATGGCAACCAGTGCTCCAAAGATTCCCACCCCCGCATACACCAAGCTGTTGACAAAACGGGTGGCAGGATTGGTGATGGACGAGAAAAAGATCGCCTTCAGGGAACATTTCTGCAATCTTCCATTGATCTCGCCGAACTGCTCCTTTACCGCTTCCTCACGGGAAAAAGTCTTAACGATCTTCTGATTGCCGATCATCTCTTCGATCAGGGATGTCTGCTCACCCCTGGTCTCGGACTGCTCCTTGAACATGGTGTATGTCTTCGTGGCAATGAATCTCGCCACAAGAAAAGAAACAGGTGTTATACATACCACCACCAGCGTAATCGGAATATTGGTGTATAACATAAATCCCAGTGTTCCAAAAATGGTCAACACACCTGTGAAAAGCTGAGTAAAACCCATCAGCAGACCGTCCGCAAAGGTATCCACATCCGCGATCACCCTGCTGACAATGTCGCCGTAGGCATGGGCATCCAGATACTTTAACGGAAGCTGCTCCAGCTTATGAAAAGCATCCTCCCGGATATCCTTTACCACATGGTAAGTAATGTGATTATTGCAGGTATTCATCACCCACTGGGAAACAGCGGTAACGGCAATGGCAATACCGATCTTTTTCATGATGAAAAAGACACCCCCAAAATCCACCGCTCCTTTTCCCAGCAGCAGATCCACCGCATCACCGGTGAGGATGGGAATGTAAAGCGTCAGTATCACTGTCACCGCCGCCAGGATCAGCGATAAGCCTACCAGCAGCCAATACCTGCGTATATAGTTCAATACCTGCCTCAAGGTCTCCATCTGACCTGATTTCGTTTTTTTCTCTGTCTTAGCCATATTTCCTCTCATTCCGCCGCACAGGCGACATTTCCATACAGTTGGAATCAATTTCAGATGCAGAGATCACATCTTTACATTGTCCGCTTCTTACAAAAACGCTGTGCTGCCGCACAGATCCGTGCCAAAATATCTGTTTCCGGAGCGTGTTTGAAAAATCATTCCCCAAGTCTGCCCGGGCTCAATTACCCTTCGGCCTTTCGTCAGGATACTGGGAATAATAGATCTCCTGATAGACCTCACATGCTGCCAGCAGCTCCTCATGCGTGCCGATACCGGCCATCTCACCGTCATCCAGCACGATGATCTTATCCGCATGGCGTATGGTGGATGCCCGCTGGGAAACGATAAAGGTAGTCGTATTTCCCTTCAGAGTGCGGAGCGCTTCTCTCAGCTTTGCATCCGTGGCGTAGTCGAGCGCAGATGCGCTGTCATCCAGGATCAGGATCTCAGGCTTCCTCACCAGAGCCCTCGCAATGGTCAGTCTCTGCCGCTGTCCTCCGGAAAGGTTCTTGCCGTTCTGCGCCACCGGCGCATCCAGCTTTCCCTGTCTGCCTTCCACCACTTCCCTGGCCTGGGCGGTGTCGATGGCCTGCCAAAGTTCTTCCTCCGTGGCATCCGGCTTACCCCACTGCAGATTGCTGCGGATGGTTCCTTTGAAAAGAACCGCCTTCTGGGGTACCATTCCGATCCGGTTGCGCAGAGTGTCCTCAGGCATATGGCGGATGTCCTCCCCCTCGAGACGGATGGCTCCCTCCGTCACCGGATAGAAACCGGGAATCAGATTCACAAGGGAAGACTTCCCGGAACCGGTGCCTCCGATGACACCGACGGTCTCTCCCCTGTTCACCGTAAAATTCATATCCTGCAGCGTCTCTGCTCCCGCTCCCGCATAGGTCAGGGACACATGATCGAACTCCAGAAAAGGAGTGCCTGCCGCAGCATTACGGCTGCCTTCAGGAACCGTGCCCGGAGCGTTCACGGAAACTTTTCCGGATGCAGCGGACGCGATATTACCCGAAATACCTCTGAGACCCGCAGCCTGCTCTTCATTCCGGATCTCAAATACTCCCGCCACACGGTCGGCGCTGGCAAGCGCCTTGGTGATGGTAATGATCAGATTGGCCAGCTTCACCAGCTCCACCAGGATCTGGGACATATAATTGATAATGGCGATAACCTCACCCTGTGTCAGATTCCCTACATTTACCTGAATGGCTCCGGTATAGATCAGGGCAATGATGGCCCCATTTACAATAACATACGTTACCGGATTCATGACAGCGCTGATCTTGCCCGCAAAAGTCTGGCTGTCGGCAAGGGCTGCCGTATACTCCTTAAACACCGCCTCTTCCTCTTCCTCCTTATGGAAGGCGCGGATCACACGGACGCCGGTCAGGTTCTCACGGGTCACACCGAGCACCTTATCCAGACCGCTCTGCACTTTCTTATAGAGAGGCATGGTCCACATCATGATACCGAATACCACGATGGCAAGCAAAGGGATCGCCACCACAAAGATCAGCGCGCTTTTTACATCGATGGTAAATGCCATGATCATGGCGCCGAATACAATGATGGGGGAACGCAGAAACAGTCTCAGCACCATATTGACACCGGACTGCACCTGGTTGATGTCGCTTGTCATGCGGGTGATCATGGTAGAGGTACCCGCCCTGTCAATATTGGTAAAATTTAATCCCTGGATATGATCGAACAGCGCCTGTCTGAGTCGGGTGGAAAATCCCACAGCCGCCTTTGCCGCGAAAAACTGTGCCGTTATGGAAGAAACCAGCCCCACAATGGCAAGAGCCAGCAGGCAAAATCCCATTTTGGTCACATATCCCATATCCTCAGCGGCAATACCGATGTCTATAATGTTTGCCATGACCAAAGGAACCAACAGTTCAAAGAAAGCTTCCAGCAGCTTAAAAAGCGGCGCCAGAACCGATTCCTTTTTATAGTCGCTTAAATATCTCATCAGTCTCTTCATGCTAATCCTCCAATATCTGAACATCATTTTTGCGCAGGCTCATTGCCTGTCAGTGGTCCGTACAGTCGCGGCACAAAGTCCATGGAACCGCCCCGGTATATTCATTGCCCGCAGAAAAAGAGCGTAACATTTCAGACAGGTCACTGAACTCTCACGATAATGCACACCACGCTCACAAGTCACGCAAAAATGCACAGAAATACGTCCTTCGGACACATTACAATTATTGACTTCGCGGGAGGGGCTGTCTGAACTGTTACAAGAGACCTCCTCAAAGCAGGGCTGCAGGATATCAGTCATAACCTCGCCTGATCGGTCACACGCCGGCTGCGGGACAGCAGCCACAGCTTCGCTTGATCCGACACACTGCAGCTGCAGGAAATCAGATCATGACAGCTCAGACCGCCATGCGCCAAACCACGGAAGTATCCTGTGTAAGTATACCATAATTCAGACAGTCTCACTATACTGTTTTTACATAATTTCCCAAATCATTTTTAAGCATTTTTATACAGGCCGCTGCCCGGAAAATGCTATCCGGAAGCCGTTTCCCACCGGAATCTGCAGACCGCCATCCGGTAGCCGTAAGGCACATCATACTCTTCCCAGACCAGGTCATTCTCCCACCAAAGTTCTTTTTCCATATCCCGGTCGGATGTCTCTTCTCCTACAGGATCTTCCCGCCAAAGACACTTTCCCACCGCTCCCGGAATTCCCTCTCCTGTCAGCTTGCCGTAGGCCTCTTTTCTGACCCACATGCGGAAAAACATCCGACGGCGCAGCTCCTCATCCCCGCAGGCATCCAACGCCCGGCGCTCCGGGGCGGCGAAGAAACGCTTCGCCAGACGCAGCATGTTATCCCCCTGGATCTTCTGGATATCCACTCCGATCTCCCGGTTCGACACTCCGCAGAACACATAGTCACCGGAATGAGAAAGATTAAATTGAAAAGGATGATCCTTTAAATACGGTTTGCCGTTTTTGCCATATCGGTAACATGGTTCCGCATTCCTCCGTTCCAACATCGACAACAGCTCCTCCACGGCAAAGCACTCCAATACCGGCCTTTCCGCCGCGCACTCTGCTCCCGGTTCCGCGCGGCATTCCGTCATATGATCCGCCAGCGCTTTCCGGATCAGAAGGCCGGCGCCTATACCTGCGGCCTGTGACCTGGCATTTTTAACCGAAAGCACCTTCTGTCTGCGCGTCCCGTCTATCCGTTCAAAAGCCTCACGGAAAAGAGCGTCTCTCCCGCTGCCCTCCAACATTTGCTCTATATTCAGCAGATAACGTCCCTCCCGCATCCCATTTCTCCGTTTCGTCGCTCCATTTCTCCATTCCACCCGTTCTCACCCGGAAGCGATCACTGCTCGCTGTTTTCCTCCCGGGGCAACAGTCCGTCCGCAGTATAACGATTTGTCGCATTCCAAAGGAACCATTCCTCATAACCCGCATCATAAACCGCCTGTATCTGCTGTCGGATTTCTTCCCCATTGTAGGAAATATGCCCCGGCACCCAGGCAGCGGTGAACGCCTGAAGCCAGGGACGCACCACAGCCCGCTGTCCTTCCGGTACCGCCTCCAGCTCCTCCCGGGAATCCGTCAGTGCCTCCAGCACCGTCTCGTAAGGCTGAGCATCAGGCACTGCCAATCCAAATACGCCATTGCCGTAGTGGGATGGATAGACCATGGGACAAAGAACCCTGACGGTCTCCCCCAGCCGGGCATAATCCTGCCCCACACGTTCCACATCCGTCTCACTTCCGATGATCGTACCAAACACATCCGCTGTCACCGGTATTCCCCTTGCATCCAGTTTCTCCGATGCAAAGCTGAGAAAATCCGTGATAGCCTGCTGCTTCGGATAGCTTTCCATATCCACGCCATAGTCTGCCTGATCCGCATCCTCTCCTATGGGAAATCGGACATAGTCGAACTGAATCTCGTCAAACCCGTCCTGTGCCGCTTCCAGCGCAATATCCGTCAAATATTCCCACACCTCCGTTCGATAAGGATTCACCCAGGCCAGGCCATTGGCATCCACTATCGGCGTCTGATCCGGTTTCATCAGTGCAAGCTCGGGACGATGCTGTGCCAGACTGGGATCCTTGAAACAGACGATCCTGGCTATGGCATAGATCCCATGCTCTTTCAGCTGCGCCATCAGACTTTCCATATCGCCGATATAGGCCACACAGACTCCAATGTCTCCGGCACTTTCCAATGACATGGAGTAGGTGATCTGTCCTTCGTCGTTTTTCACATCAATGACCATTGCATTCAGCTCCGTCTCATCCACCAGAGTCAACAGATCCTGAAATCCTCCGCTTCCCGCCATGGGACCGGTAACGTAGATTCCCTTTACCCTGAGATGGGTATCCGCCCATGTTTCCTCCGCGGATTCCGACGGTATGTCGCTGCTGTCTCCCGTCTCCCTCTGCCTGTCCACCATTTGAGCCACAGAGACTCCCACCTGTACCGGTCCGTCTGCCATCTGAGCCGCAGATTCCTCCCCCTGACCAGACCCGGCCGCCGTCTGAGAACAGTCTCTGAAACCCAGCGGACGCGGCCGACGATACTCCTTGTGTAGAGCGCGCAGGGCGCCGGAACAGTAA